>DASXNK010000009.1 GCA_036495095.1 Candidatus Dormiibacterota bacterium
ACCGCCCACCGTGGCCACCGCCCACGCCCCCGCCGCCCCGGTCGCGGCCGCCCCCGCGGGCCGCCTCTCCCTGGGCCGGCTGCTCTCCATCAACGCCTTCTGGTTCGGCAACGGGGCGCACTGGCAGCCCATCCTGGTCTCCCTCATCCCCGAGGGTGCCAAGCTCCTGGTCGGCAAGGACGCCAGCGATCTGCTGGTCGGCCGTGCCACCGCCGCCGGCGGCGTCTTCGCCCTGCTGGTGCCGCTGATCGCGGGCTGGCTCTCCGACCGCACCCGCACCCGCTGGGGCCGGCGGCGCCCCTGGATGATCGCCGGCACGGCCTTCAACGTACTCGGCCTCGCCCTGATCGCGCTGGCCTGGACGCCGGCCGTGCTGATCATCTTCGCGGTCGCGCTGCAGGCCGCCAACAACGTCGCCGGCGCCGCCTACAGCGGCGTCATCCCGGACGTGGTGCCCGAGGAGCAACGGGGACGGGCCTCGGGCCTGCTGGGGACGATGAACCAGCTCGGCACCGTGGTCGGCGTCCTGCTCGTGGCCATCGTGCTCTCGGTGTTCGGGCGCAGCCGCATGGGGCTCGTCTTCTCCTACGGCGTCGTCGCCACCATCCTGGTCAGCACGCTGATCATCACCGTGCTCGGCACCAAGGAGCGGATCCTGCCGCCGCTGCCGAGGACGGTGCGGACCCGGCCATCGGCGGACGTCCTGCTCTTCGGCGCCTGCGGCCTGGTCGCCGTCGGCGCCATCCTGGCCCTGCTGACCACCACCCTGGCCGGGGGCGCCACGATCGCCGTCGCCGGCCTCGCCACCGCCGCCGTCCTCGGCTCGCTGGTGGTGGGCAGCCGCATCGACGGCCTCCGCCGCCACCTCGCGGCCCTCGCCGATCCCGACTTCCGCTGGTGCTTCCTCACCCGCATGTTCATGAACTTCGGCATCTTCTCGATCGTGCCGTTCATGGACTCGTACTTCGAGAAGGTGGCGGGGTCGAAGAACTCCGGCGCGGCGAGCGCCTACTGGCTGCTCGCGGTGATCGCCGGTGGCGTGGTGCCCGCCATCGTCGGGGGTGCGCTCTCGGACCGAATCGGGCGGCGCAAGCCCTTCGTGTACGTCTCGGGTGCCATCCAGGCGCTGGCCGCATCGGTGGTGATCTTCTCGCTGGTCAGCTCGACGGTCGCCCTCTACGCGGTGGGCCTGCTCTTCGGCATCGGCTACGGCATGTACTACGCGATCGACTGGGCGCTGGCCTGCGACGTGCTGCCGGACAAGGAGAACTCCTCGGGGCGCGACATGGCCATCTGGCACGTGTCGCTCACCCTGCCGCAGGTGATCGCGCCGGCGCTGGCCGCGCTGCTGCTCACCTACCTCAACGGGACCCACCACATCCTGGGCATGACCACCGGGAACAACCTCGGCTTCCGGGTCGTGTTCGGCAGCGCCGCGCTCTGGTTCACCCTCGGCACCGTGTTCGTGAGCCGCATCCGGGGGGTGCGCTGATGGCCGCCCGGCTCACCGTCTCGCCGCCGCCCTCGGAGTTCCCGGTGCGACCCCGCGCCACCCCGGCCGCCCGTGCCGTGCGCCGGCTCTTCCGGGGCGTGGGCAGGGGGCTGTTCGACGTCGAGGTGCGCGGCCTCGAGAACCTCCGGGCCGGCGAGAACCACGTGATCATCGCCAACCACCTCCAGTGGGTCGACGCCTTCGCGGTGGTCTCCGCCCTGCCACCGCAGCCGCGCATCCACGTGTTCGGCGACCTCGTCGGCGTGCCGGTGTGGGCGGTGCGGCTGGTGAAGCGGATCGGCGGTGTCATCCCGATCGACCGCCGCGAGGGCGGCAGCAGCGCCGTGCTCGACCACGCCGAGGCCTGCCTGGTGGCGGGCGGCTCGCTGCTGATCTTCCCCGAGGGCCGCTGCAACCAGGTCGAGGGCGCCGCCGGCGAGTTCCGCAAGGGCTTCGCCCACTTCGCCCTCCACACCGGCACGCCGGTCCTCCCCGTCGGCCTGTCGGGCACCCGCGAGCTCTGGCTGCGCAAGCGGCTGACGGTCGCCGTGGGGGAGCCGATCACGTCCGCGGGACACACCGCCGAGAGCCTGACCGCGGCGGGACGCGATGCGGTCCTCGAGCTCCTCGCCGAGCCCGCCGAGTCGGGCGGACGGCATCTGCTCCAGCGGCGGCTCACCCACCTGTTCTGAGGGATCCGCCATGCCCACGGTGCTCACCCCGTACCTGATGGTCACCGGCGCGGCCGAGGCGATCGACTTCTACCGCCGCTCCTTCGGCGCCGTCGAGACGATGCGGCTCACCGGCGGTGACGGGCACATCGGCCACGCCGAGATGCGCATCGGCGAGGCCGCGTTCATGCTCGCCGACGAGTCCCCCGAGCTGGTGCCGAACATGCGCGGGCCGCGCACCCTGCAGGCCACCACGGTGTCGCTCCACCTCGTCGTGCCCGATGTCGACGCCGTCGTCGGGCGCGCCGTCGAGGCCGGCGCCACCCTGGAGCGGCCGGTCGCCGACCAGGCCTACGGCGAGCGCACCGGGGTGCTCGTCGACCCCTTCGGCCACCGCTGGTTCGTCGCCACCCCGCTGCAGAACGGCGAGCCGCACCCGGCGCCGGACCCCGCGGCGGCGCAAGTCATAAGTTGATATTTATGAACAGGTAGCAAAATATCAATAGACACTGAACCTGGCATTCTGCCAGTCTTGTCAGGGTACGTGGGGTGCTCCGCGCCGTCAGGTCGCGTCGGTGAGCCCCATCCTGTCAGAGGCGCGTTGGCATGCCGGACACGCTCATCCCCACGACCCGGACCGGATCCGTCGCCGAGGATTCCGGCCCGCGACCGGTCATGGTCGCGATCGCGGGTGACAGCGCCGCCGGCAAGACCACCCTCACCGCCGGGCTGATCGAGGCCCTGGGCCGCGACCGGGTCACCGGCGTCTGCGTGGACGACTACCACCGCTACGACCGCGAGGAGCGCAAGTCGCTCCCGTTCACGCCGCTCCATCCCGAGTGCAACTACATCGAGATCATGGAGCAGCACCTCAACCTGCTGGCCACCGGGCAGCCCATCCTCAAGCCCGTCTACGACCACGCCACCGGCACCTTCGGCCGCCAGGAGCGGATCGAGCCCCGGGAGTTCGTGATCATCGAGGGGCTGCTGCCGCTGCACAGGGAGATGGCGCGGGCGTGCTTCGACGTCACCGTCTACCTCGATCCTCCCGAGGACATCCGGCGCCAGTGGAAGGTGCGCCGTGACACCCAGAAGCGCGGCTACTCGCCCGAGCAGGTGCTCGCCGAGCTGGAGCGGCGCGAGCCGGAGTCGGCGGCGTACATCCGCCCCCAGCGGTCGCACGCCGACATCGTGGTGCGCTTCCATCCCGCCGACGGCGCCGACCCCGGCGATTCGCTCAGCGCAACCCTGCTGCTGCGTCCCACCATCCCCCACCTCGACCTCGCCGCGGTGCTCGGTGACGACACCCGGCGGGCGGTCCACCTCAGCCTCCTGCGCGACGAGGACAGCAAGCCCGTCGACGCCCTCTACATCGACAGCCGGGCCCCGCGGGAGATGAGCCGCGAGGTCGAGGAGCACATCTGGAGCGGGCTGAAGGTGCCCGGCAAGCTGCCGAGCACCCTGGGACAGATCGAGCCCGGAGCGCGCAGCGAGCCGCTGGCGCTCAGTGAGCTGATCCTCCTGTATCACATGCTCCAGGCACAGTCTGCCGCTACCTCCGACGTGGCTCGGGCCTGACGTCGCGTCGGAGACGCGTGGAGGGCGGCGGCCCCCCGGCCGCCGCCCTCCTGTCCGCTCCCGACTCCCGAGGGGGTCACCCCCGGATGAGCATCGAGCCGAGCGAGAGCCCGGCGAGCTCGAGCGCGGTGAGGAGCACGACCAGCCACCCCAGCGTCCAGGCGGCGACGAGGCGGCCGCCGACGGCGAGCAGGAAGCCGGCGCCGAGCAGCGCCGCCTCCACACCATGGTCGAGGCGCGCGGCGGCCGAGCGGGCCGCGATCACCAGCAGGTAGAGCGCCATCACCGGCATCACGGCGACGGCGCGCGCGGTCGAGAACGTCAGCGCCCAGCCGGTGACGAGCACCGCGATCACCAGCAGGGCGGCGATCGGCGGTCCGCCGGCGGCGGCGGGTGCCGGCGTGGCCGTGGGGGCCGCCGGCGAGGACGCCGAGCGCCACGGCGGGGCGGACGGTGCCGCGGCCGCGGGCGTGGACCCGGCGTTCGACCCCCAGGTCCAGCGCGGCGCCGGGGCGGCGCCGGTGGCGGGCGGGGCCGGCGCCGTCGAGCGCGGCAGCGGCGGCAGCGGCGACGCCGGCGGCGCCGGGGCCACCACCTCCATCCCGGCGGTGACGGCCGCCCAGCTCCACGGCGCCGGCGGCTCGGGGATCACCTCCATCACCACGGTGGCATCCCAGCACCACGGTGGCGGTCCCGCGGGCGGCGACGCGGCCGCGGGCTCCGCTGCCGCCGGCGCCGGCTCGGCGACGGCGGGCGCCGCCTCGCCGTCGCGTTGCCCTCCTCCCCAGGCCCACGAGGGTCGCTCCACCGCCCGGCCGACGAGCTCGATCGTCCCCGGCTCCGGGGTGGGTGCGCCGCGCGCCCCGGCCTCGCCCTCGGGCGGCGCGCTGCGGGTTCCGGCCTCGGCCCCGTTCGTCCCCCACGACCACACCGGCCGGAGGCGGTCCGAGACCCGGGACGACATGTCGGGAGGATTGTGGACAGACATGACATCACCGTGTCGCGTGGGCGATTGTGCCGTCCAGACGGCGGGTGCTGACACGCTAGCGCAGGTCACTCACCGCGTCAATGACTGTCAACTGAGTTGACCGCCGGCCCCGTGTCCCCCCGGTCCGGGCGTGGGGAAGGGGCGTCATCAGCACCGTTCAGCGTGTCGCCCTCGTCACCTGCGCCAACCGCGGCATCGACCAGGCCGCCGCCGGCCGGCTTCCCGCCGCCTACGGCAGCAACCCGCGGCGCCTCCGCCTGACCGCGAAGGCGGTGGACAGGTCGGCGGCGTCGAAGCCGCGCATCGCTCCCTGGCCGGTGGCGTACGCGTACACGGCGGTGCGGAAGATCCCCGAGAGGGCGGCGCCGACGACGCAGAGGCCGCCGATGCCCACCACCAGGATGAGCACCCCGAGCGCCGGGGCGATCGCCAGCCCGACGACGCCGGCCGCGGCCACGCCCACGCCGGCGGCGAGCAGGGGCAGGGTGATCGCGGCGTTGCCCACCAGCGATTCCCCCCAGCTGTCGCGGAGGATCTGCATCGAGCGGCGGATCGAGTCGACGGCGCTCACGTCCTCGAGGACGAGCACCGGCACGGCGAAGGCGGTGGCGACGCCCCAGGCGATCCCCACCACGGCGGAGACCAGCCTGCCGACGATGCCGAACTCCTCGCGCACCAACCGCAGCGCCAGTCCCACCGTCGCCGAGATCAGCGCGTAGGCGAGGAGGCGCCCCGCCCGGGCGGAGGCGATGCGCAGGCAGTCGCCGACCCCCGGGCGCTCACCGCGGAGGTGGGCGATGGCACCGGCCACCAGGGCGGCGTTGAAGAACACGGTGATGAACGAGGCGCCCAGGTAGTACCAGCCGGCGAGCACCCAGGCCAGCGGCCGCTGCGACGGCTCGAAGGCACCCAGGCCCGCGGCGATGCCGAGCAGGGGGAGCAGGTAGGCGACCAGGCCGGCGAGGGAGAGCACCGGGAGCAGGCCCAGCGCCGGGTTGGAGCGGAGAACCGACCAGCTGGCGCGTGCCAGCCGCAGGCCGCGCGACCAGCGGCCGCCGGGAGGCGCCGCCGTGGCCCGGCCCAGGCCGGGGGCTGAGAGATCGGAGTGGGGCTGCCATGCCTGGCCGTCCCACCTCCAGCGGCCGTCCGGCGACAGCGGCGGTTGTGCGTTGGTCATGGCGGGCAGCGTAGTGCCGGCGGCGCAGGCCCCCGAACGCGTACCCGGGTTGTCACGGGTTTGCACGGCGAATCGTGAACGGCGCGGTCAGCGACGGCCCGCCGGGGACCTCCGCACCGCCATCACCACCGCGAGCCCGGCGACGGCGGCGGCGAGCGCCACCAGCGCCACCGCCAGCGGCCGGAGGTCGGTGCCCGGACCGGTGGCGGCCGGCGCCGTCCCGCCGCCCGCGGGTGGCCCACCGGAGCCGCCGCCGGCCTGGGTCCCGGCGGCCGCCGCCGCGGTCCACACCGAGATCTCGCGCAGGCCGCCCATCCCCGCGGTGCCGCCGGCGCGCACGTAGCGGGCGGGGGCGCGTCCGCCCGGAGGCTCCACCGACCCGGACTCGGTGGGCACGGTGCCGAGCGCCGACCACGAGGTGCCGTCGCTGGAGCCCTCGACCGCGCACCCCGGACAGCCCCGCACCGCCACCAGCGTCACCGGCACCGCCGTGCCCATGTCCACCTGAGCGTGCTCCGGAGCCGGGCTCGCCGACCCCACCGCCGGGGGGGGATGCGACGAGCCGGTCGGGATCCCGGGATGGACCAGGTCGCCGTCGGTCAGGGTGCAGGGGGTGAGGGGGACGCTGACGCCGCCCCGGACCACCGAGCAGGGCCGGCCCCGCGAGGCCGGCGCGCCCGCGCCGCCCCGGTAGGCGACGGTGGCGGACCGGTAGGTGAGCTGCGCCGTGGTGCCCGGGGCGGGCATCTGGGTGCGCGCCTCGACGATGGCGCCGCCGTGGCTGTCCTCGAGCAGGCGGGCGTCGAGGACGGCGCCGGGATGGGTGTCGGTGAAGGTCCAGACCGGCAGCGACGCGGCGTCCTGGAAGCGCACGTCGTAGCCGGGGGAGCCGCCGTAGCCGGCGGATGGCGGCGGCCAGTCCACGGTCAGCGATCCGCCCGACGGGGTGAGCCGCACCGCGGGACGCCAGAGCCGCAGCGCCGGCACCTCGATGTCGGCGGCCTGGAGCTCGAGGTCCTCCGCGGTGGACGGCCCGGTGAGCTCGCCGGCGCCGGCCGGCAGCGAGGTGACGATGCTGAAGGTGCTGGCGCGGCCCAGCGAGTTCTGGGTGTCGGAGCCGCTCAGCTGGAAGCGGAAGCGCCCGTCCCTGCCGGTCGCGGCGCTCGGCTGGTGAGCGCAGATGTCGGGGACGTTGGGGCCGCCCCCGAAGCAGGCGAGCCCCAGCGAGACGCCGATCACGAGGAGGCCGCCGAGCGCCTCGCCGGCGTCGAGCTGCTTGACCAGGCCGACCCGCAGCCCGGCGGCGGGGGTGCCGTCGGGCGCGTCCGCCACCCCGTGGACCGCGACCGTCGAGGTGGAGGCGACCTGGCTCGCCGGCGCGCACCCGCTGCCCGCCGCCGCCACCGCGGCGGCCGCGACCAGCGCCGCGGCCCGGCCTCCGCGTCCCACCATGGCGCGGAGTATGCCGCCGGCCATGGCCTGCCGTGAACGTCAGGGATTGAAGAAGAAGCCCCGCATCCTCAGCCCCAGCCAGGGCCTGCGCCCCCAGGCGAGGAGCCCGCCGCGCGCGATCGCCCGCCACTGGCCGATCCGGCCGTAGCCGACCATCGCCAGGCTCACCGGGTCGCCGGAGAGGTGGCAGTCGATCCGCTGGGCGCCGAGCGGTTCGATGACCGCGCGGCCGCCGTCGATCCGCAGCACGAAGCCCGGGCCGCCGCGGACGTGGAGCGCGTAGACGGCGCGCACCCCGCGGGCCGCCTCGGGGTCGACGGCCAGCGGCATCATCGTGGTGATCACCCCCACCATGAGCAGGGCGTGCTCGCGGCTGACCTGCCACGGCCTGCCGAGGGTGCGCGCCATGTCCCAGCCGTGGATCACCTGCTCGCCGAGCAGCAGGCAGGTGGCGGCGCCGAGCGGCAGGCTGGCGCCGGGCGCGTACCAGGGGGTGGGCACGGGCTGGTCCGGCGACCGCCCCGCGCTGGCCTCGAGGAAGGCGTCGACCGCGTCGACGAGCCGCCGGCCGAGCACCGCGGGGTCGCGGGAGGGCTCCTCGGCGAGGGAGCTGGAGGTGAGCCCGGTGAGCCGCTCCCGGAACCCGGGCGACTCCGGGATGTGGTGGGTCCACCGGGCGATGTCGCCCTGCAGCGAGTCGGTGTAGCCGCGCAGGCCGATGACGACGTGGGCGGCGGTCTCCGCCAGGGTCCACTCCAGCCCGGTCACCCGCCGCGCGGGCGTGGTGATGCCCGAGATCAGCGCCGCGGTGCGGGGGGTGAGCTCCGCCAGCGCCGCGCGGGCGCCGGCATGGTCGACGGGCACGGCGATCATCCGGGCGGCGAACCTCCATAATGGAAGGTGATCACGATAGACCTTCCACAGTGGAATGACAATGGGTGAGCCCCTCAACTCCACCGCCGCCTCACTGCTGGGCTTCCTGCACCGCGGCGAGATGACGGGGTGGGACCTGGTGCAGGTCGCCAACACCTTCATCGGCGACTTCTGGAGCATCACCCAGAGCCAGATCTACCGCGAGCTCGAGGCGCTGGCGGCGCGCGGGCTGATCGCCGCGGGCGAGCCCGGCCCCCGGCGCCGGCGTCCGTACGCGCTGACCGAGGCGGGCAGAGCCGCGTTCGGCGAGTGGCTGCAGCTCGAGCCCGGGGCCGAGCAGATCCGCTACCCGCTGATGCTCACCCTCTCCTTCGGCTCCCACCTCGAGCCCGAGGTGCTCGCGGGCATGCTGGCCCGCCACCGGCAGCGGCATGCCGAGCGGCTCGCCGGGTACCACGTGCTCCAGCCGATCGCGATGGCCCCCGGGACCGACCTCCACGTCGCCGCCACCCTCTCCCTCGGCATCCACATCGAGACCGCGGTGATGCAGTGGTTCGACAGCCTCCCCGCCGAGCTCACCGCGCCGCAGCTCAGCCGCCGTCGCCGACGAGCCCGCTGAGGAGCCTCGCCACCACCGCCTCGCCACGCTCGGTCGCCACCTCCGGGTCCTCGGCGCGGGCGATGAGCAGGGCGACCTCGGTGAGCCCCGCCAGGAGCACGTGGGCGTGGACGTCGACGAGCGCCCTGGGCAGGCGCCCCTCGTTCGCCAGCGCCCGCAGCGATGCCATCACCGCCCCCAGCGAGTGGCGCTGGTCGATCTCCCGCCAGCGCTCCCAGCCGACCACCCCGGGGGCGTCGAGGAGGACGATGCGGCGCACCGCCGGGTCGCGGGCGAGGGCGAGCCAGGTGGCGCATCCCGCCCGCAGCGCACCGAGCGGGTCGGCGGCGCGGCGGGCGGCGTCGCGGACCGCCGCCGCCACCCCCGCCTGGGTGGCGTCGAGCGCCGCCTCGAAGAGCGCCTCCTTGCTGGCGAAGTGGTGGTACAGCGCGCCCCGGCTGACCCGCGCCTCGGCGAGGACGAGCTCGATCGGGGTGGCCTCGTAGCCGCGCTCGGCGAAGAGCCGGGTCGCGGTCGCGACGAGGTGGCGGCGGGTGGCCTCCCCCCTCTCCGCCCTGCGATCGGTCACCGCCCAATGTTGACAGACCGCCAGTCGGTTTGTTGGAATACCGACCGACGGTCTGTCACGTGGCGGAGGGCCCGGAGATGCGCCTCGACGACTGGTACGCCCACTGCGGGATGGTGGCCACCCCCGCCGGCGGGGTCGCCTGCGTCGACATCGGCGAGGGTCCGGCGGCGGTGTTCGTCCACGGGATCGTGGTCCACGGCCTGCTCTGGCGCGGCGTCGTCGACCGGGTGCGGGACCTGCGCCGCTGCGTCGTCATCGACCTCCCCGGCCACGGCGCCACCATCGCGGGCCCGGATCAGGACCTCTCCCTCCCCGCCCTCGCCGGGCTGGTGGAGGCGGTCTGCGGGTCGCTCGGCCTCGACCGCATCGATCTGGTGGGCAACGACACCGGGGGCGCGGTCTGCCAGGTGCTCGCCGCCCGGCATCCGGAGCGGATCCGCACCCTGACGCTGACCAACTGCGACAGCGACGACAACCTGCCTCCGCCGGCCTTCCGCGCCGCCACCGAGCGCGCCCGGCGAGGCCGCTACGCGCCGGCGCTCGACCGGATGGCGGCGGATCCCGAGCGGGCGCGCTCGGCCAGCGGTCTGGGCTGCGGTCTCGAGCGCCCCGAGGAGCTCGACGGCGAGACCCTCGAGGCCCTGCTCGCCCCCCTCGCCACCCCCGGCGCCACCCGTGCCATCGAGAGGCTGGTGGTGTCGCTCCGGGCCGAGGACCTGGTCGCCGCCGGGCCCGGGCTGGCGGCGCTCACCGCCCCGGCGCTGATCGTCTGGGGCACCGGCGACGTCTTCTTCGAGCCGGCCTGGGCGCACCGGCTGGCCGCGCTGATCCCCGGAGCCCGGCCCGTGGTCGAGCTCGAGGGGGCCCGCCTCTACCTCCCCCTGGAGCGGGCGCCCGAGCTCGCCGGCCTGCTCCGCGAGCTGTGGACCGGCGAGCCCGGGGCGCCGGGCGGTTACGCCGCCCAGCGGCTCACGTCGCGTCCCAGCCATCCCGCCAGCCGGGAGTAGACGCCGGCGTCCTCGGGGACGTCGACGACCGCGGCGAACGAGTTGCCGATCGGCTCGCCGCGGATGTCGGCGGGGAGGATGCTGTGGGCCAGCGGCAGCAGCGCCTCGCCGAGCTCGGGGTCCCAGTCGGTGGCGGCACCGATGGCGACGGCGAGGTCCCAGCCGTGGATCACGACCTCCTGGGCGTAGACGGAGACCACCGTCGACCCGGGCAGGGTCGCCCAGGGCAGGCGCAGCTCGCGGTCGAGCAGCGAGTCGTCGACCCACGCAGCCCGCGCCTCGGCGGCGCCGGCGTCGAAGGCGGCGAGCCAGCCGTCGTCGGCGATGCCCTCGATGATCAACGCCACCTCCGCCGCGTCCTCGCCGCGGCCGACCGCGGCCACCTTGAGGAGCACCGCGACGATGTGGCCGAGGAGGGCGCGCACGTCGAACTCGGCGCACGGGGTCGGCAGGCACAGCTGCTCGGGACGGACGGCGGCGACGGCGCCGCGGGCGTTGGCGACGGCGAGTGCCTGCAGGGGGCGGGGATCGGTCCGGACCATCGGGGCTTCCTCCCAGGGCCGCCGGAGTGGCGGCGTTGCCCCCGCAGGATGCGGCCCTGAAGTCGACACCGTATGTCATATTTGCCTGCGAGAATCCGGGGATGCGCGCCGACCGCCTCGTCTCCATCCTCATGCTCCTCCAGGCCCGTGGCCGGGTCACGGCCACGGACCTCGCCGAACGCCTCGAGGTGTCACCGCGGACGGTCCACCGCGACCTCGAGGCGCTCTCCGCGGCCGGGGTGCCGGTCTACGCGCAGCGCGGCCGCGGCGGGGGATGGCAGCTGATCGAGGGCTACCGCACCGACCTCACCGGGCTCACCGAGGAGGAGGCACGCGCCCTCTTCCTGGTCGCCGGCCCGGCCGCCGCCAGCGGGGTCGACGTCGCCCCCGCCGCCCACTC
>DASXNK010000010.1 GCA_036495095.1 Candidatus Dormiibacterota bacterium
CAGGCGCAGGACCTCACGTTCGCGGGGCGACAGCTGGTCCAGATCGGGGTCCAGGCCCGGCGCCGGTGCACCGCCCTGGGCGAAGGCGTCGAGCACGAAGCCGGCCAGCCGGGGCGAGAAGACCGCGTCGCCGTCGCGCACGGTGCGGATGGCCGCGACCAGGTCGGCGGGGGCGATCGACTTGGTCACATAGCCGCCGGCGCCGGCGCGGATCACCGAGATCACGTCCTCGGCGGCGTCGGAGACGGAGATGGCGAGGAAGCGCACCTCGGGGAGCACGGCGAGCACCGCCTCGAGCACCGCCCGGCCGCCGCCGCCGGGGAGGTGGACGTCGAGGAGCACGACGTCCGGCCGGGTGGCGAGGATGCCCTCGACGGCGGCGTCGACATCTCCGGCGTCGCCCACGATGTCGAGGTGGGTTCCGAGCTCGGCGCGCAGCCCGGAGAGGAAGAGGCTGTGGTCGTCGACCAGGAACAGCCGGGTGCGCGAGCTCATCCTGCGGGCACCGGGACGCGCAGCTGCACCTCGGTGCCCACCCCTGGGGTGCTGGTCACCACCACGGTGCCGCCGAGCCGCTGGATGCGTCCCCGGATCGACTCGGCGATCCCGTGCCGGTCGGGCGGCACCGCGGCGGGATCGAAGCCCCGCCCCTGGTCGCGGACGTAGGCGGTGATCGCCTCGGGCTCGGCCTCGACGTACACCGAGACCCGGGCGGCCCCGGAATGGCGGGCGGCGTTGAGCGCGGCCTCCTGGCAGGCGAGCACGACGGCGCGGAGCCGGTCGTCGACGCGCCGGTCGCCGACCACCACGGCATCGACGGCGACGGCGTGCTCGCGCTCCACCCGCGCGGCGAGGAGGTCGACCGCCGTGCCCAGGCTCTCGGCGCCCTCCTCCTCGACCCGGCCGTTGAGCCAGGCGCGGAGCTCGCGCTCCTGCCGCCGGGCCAGGCTGACCACCTCGGGCGGGGCCTCGGCGCGCTGGATCAGGGCGAGGGTGTGCAGCACCGAGTCGTGGAGGTGGGCGGCCATCTCGGCGCGCTCCTCGGAGCGGATCCGCTCGCGCCGCTCCGCCGAGGCGGTGCGCGCCAGCCGGAGGATCCAGGGGCCGAGGATGAGCCCGAGGCCGGCGGCGGTGACCGCCACCGCGAGCAGGGCGGTGCCGGTGACGGTGAGGGTGCGGTGGGCGATGAGGAAGACGCTCATGCCGCCCACCACCAGCAGCGCGCCGCCGACGATCCGGGGCAGCGACGCCGGGCCGGCGAGCATCGCCTCCACGGTGGTGGCGGGCAGCCGCCGGCCCATCCGCGACCAGCGGGCGCGATCGTCCTCGTCGCCGCGCGCCCAGATCAGCGCCGAGCCCACCAGTGCCAGGCTCAGCGGGCCCGCCAGGGTGTCGCCGAACCACACCCCGACCTCGCGGAGGATCAGCAGGCCGCCGGCGACGATCAGCCCCAGGGCGATCAGGCGGCGGGTGGTGGCTCGTGGCGGCGGCCAGGGGACGGCGGTTGCCCCCGCGGGCTCGTGGCTCACCAGCCAGGCGACGATGTAGAGGCCGACGCCCGAGCCGCCGGCGACGGCGAGGAGCACGAACCCGGCGCGCACCAGCAGCGGGTCGACGCCGAACCGGCGGCCGAGCCCGCCGGCCACACCGGTGAGGACACGGTCGTCGGCGCTGCGCGGGAACGCGCGCCCCCGCCACCCCCGCTCGCCGCGCGGAGGCGCCGGCGGGACACCCTCCGGACGGGGCGGTGCGGTGGGGATGACGGTGGCTTCCTCGGGATGGGGACGGGCGTTGCACCGATCTTCCCACGGCCCCAGGGCGGCGGCCATTCGGGAGGTGCCCGCGACATGCCCGTGCCCGTCTCCGGGATCGGCACGGGTCATCCCTGATGGCGAGGGGCATGGTCGGGGCGCAGGCTGTGGCCATGGACGACATCCAGCAGCCCGGCCGGCCCGGCCCGGGCGACGACCGCATCCCCGCCGGGCCGCCCCAGCCGGATCCTGCACAGGCACCGCCCTCGGCAGTGCCCCCCCCTCCGCCCTCTGCACCGCCGCCGCCACCGCGCCGGCTCACCCGCAGCGACGAGGGCCGGGTCATCGCCGGCGTCGCCGGCGGCATCGCCCGCCACCTCTCGGTCGACCCCACCCTGGTGCGGATCGTCTTCGCGGTGCTCAGCTTCACCGGCGGGGTCGGCTTCCTCCTCTACATCGCGGGCTGGCTGGCGCTCCCCTCGGAGAGCGAGCCGGAGGCCCCCGGCGTCACCCTGCTCCGCCGCCTCGGCCGGGGTGGATGGCGGGCCTATCTCGTGGTCGTTGTCGGGGTCATCGTGGTCGCTGCGCTCGCCGGCGACATCGACCCCGGCCACCCCGGACTGGTCTGGGGCGTGCTGCTGCTCGGATTCGGGGTCGCCCTGCTCATCCGGGAGGACGAGCCGCACCCGGCCGCGCCCGGCGCCGCCACCGCCCCGGCCGGTCCGGTGCCGGGGTGGGGCGCACCCTCCGCGGCGCCGGCACCGGTGCGGGGATGGGGGCAGCTCGTCCCCCGGCGCACCCGCCGCCGCAGCCGGTCACCGCTCACCCGCATCACCCTCGCCGCGGTGCTCCTGGTCGCCGCCGGCGCCGGCCTGCTCGGCGACGCCGGGGTGGTCTCGGTCAGCGTCCAGACGGTGCTCGCGCTCTGCCTCACGGTGATCGGGGCGGGGCTGATCGTGGGGTCGTGGTGGCGGCCGCCCTACGCGCTCATCGTCCTCGGCCTGCTGCTGGTGCCCATGGTGTTCGCCGCCGGCATCTCCGACGTGCCCATCCACGGCGGCGCCGGCGACCGGCTCTGGGAGCCGCAGACGGTGAGCCAGCTGGGCGACGGCTACCAGCTCGGCGCCGGCAGCCTCACCGTGGACCTCAGCCGGGTGCCCTTCGGGCAGGGCCCGGCCACCGTCCACCTCGAGCTCGGCATCGGGCAGCTCGACGTGGTGGTCCCCGCGGATGTGCCCCTCGACGTCCACGCCCGGGTCGGCGCCGGCGAGGCCCGGCTGCTCGACAGGGTCGACAACGGTCTCGCCGTCGACACCCGGGTCCGCGCCGACGGGTCGGCCGCGCTGGGGCGGCTCAGCCTCGACCTCCACACCGGTCTCGGCCAGGTCACCGTGCGCCGCGCCGGCACCGCCACCGTCCAGGGAGCCCTGTAGATGTTCCGCCGCTCTCCCGACCCGGTCACGCTGGTCGCCGGCCTCGGCTTCACCGCCCTGGGGCTGACCCTGCTGATCGACCACGGCAGCCTCCACCTCCACCCGCGCTGGGTGTGGCCGGGTGTGCTGATCGTGCTCGCCCTGGCGCTGCTGCCGGGGATCCGCGGCCGTCGCGACCACGAGGGCGAGCCGCCGCCGCCGCCCCCGGGCGCCCCCCCCGCCTCAGGGGCAGGAGGCGCTGCCGAAGGGCTGTGACGCCGAGGCGGTGCGGTTCGGCGAGGTGACCTCCACCGCCGCGGTGGAGGGGGCTCCGCCGGGCCCGGCCGCGGCCGGATGGTCGGAGGCGGGGAACAGCAGAGAGGAGGTGACCACCGCCCGGGTGGTGCCCTGGGGGATGGTGACCGGCTTCTGGGCCTGGTCGAACGCCGTCGACGCGCCGGCGCAGCTGACATCGGTGCCGCGGATGCTGAAGGTGAGCGTGCCCGCCGACCCCGGCTGGAAGGTGAACGTCGCGGTCAGCGGGCACACCCACCAGCTGGCGCTCTGGACCTGGCAGGTGCCCATCGAGAGCACCACGCTCTGCACCGTCAGCGCTCCCGCCGGGCTGGCGGAGGGCGACGGGGTGGCGGTCGCGGTCGGCGCCGGCGAGGCGGTGGCCGGGGCGCTCGACGGCGGCGGTGGCAGCGTCGCCGGCTGCGAGGTCGGGGCCACGATCACCGGTGAGAGGTTCACGGTGGGGGTGGGCGCCGGCGCGGTGCCGCCCAGGGGGGAGGGGCGGACGGCGCCCGCGCGCGGCGCCTGCGAGGAGAGTGGAGCGGGGCTGACCAGCGCCGCCGGCCCGTTGGGGTCGAGCTGCACCGGCTGGAGGGCGACGCTGCCGGCGCCGGTGTACGGGGTCGGCGTGCTGAAGGCCTGCCCGCCGCTGAGCGGCAGCGGGTCGGCCGCGGGCAGGTGCAGCAGCAGGGCGGTGCAGAGCGCGCCCGCGCCCATCACCGCGAGGCCGGCGCCGACCAGGCGGCGGCGCGCGGGCAGGCGGCGCCGGGCGGCCGGGGCCGCGGTGGCGGCGGCCTCACCCGCGGCGGCGGCGCCGGCGGCGAGCAGCGCCACCAGGCGGCCCGCGGACCAGCCCCGGCGGCGGGTTCTCGCCGACGGCACGTCCTCCGGAGGCGCCATCTCGGCGGCGAGGTCGGCGACCTCCTCGAGGTCGGCCATCCACTCCGAGCGGCGCGAGTCCAGCGGGGCGCTCACCGGCGGCTCAGCCCAGCGCCACCGCAGCCGGGCGGGTGCGAACCCGGTCCCGGCACGAGGAGCAGTCGACGATGTGGGCGGCGACGTCGCGCATCCGCCGGCGGGTGGTGGGGCGGCGGCGCTCGGCGCTGCCGAGCAGCTCGAGGGTGCGCCCGCAGCCGTCGGCGGGACGGTCGGACTCGGTGGCGCGCCGCAGGTACTCCTCGCGGAAGCGGCGGCGGGCGCGGAAGAGAAGGGTCTCGACCGCTCCGGGGCTGAGTCCCAGGACCTCGGCGATGGCGTTGTAGGACAGCCCCTCGAGCTCGCGGAGCACCAGCGCGGCGCGCTGCCGCGGGGGCATCGACTCGGCGACCCGGGTGACGGTCTCGCGCATCCAGGTCATCTCGTACGCGGCCTCGGGCTGGTCGGTGCGGTCCTGGGTGGGGAGGGTGCGCATCAGCGTGCCGTCGTCCTCGATGCCCGGGGAGCGGCGCTGGGCGCGGAGCAGGTCGATGCAGAGGTTGGCGGCGACCCGGTGCAGCCAGGCGCGGACGTTGAAGCCGCGCTCGATCCGGTCGGCGCCGCGCACCAGCCGCAGGAAGGTCTCCTGGACGACGTCGTCGGCCGAGGCGTCGGAGCGGAGGTGCCGCAGGCAGAGCATGCGGATGGCGATGGCGTGGCGGGTGTACAGCCGCTCGAACGCGTGGGCGTCGCCGTCGCGATAGGCCGACAGGAGGCTGACGTCGTCGTCGACGGTGGCCGCGTCGGCGGGTGGCCGCAGCGGCAGCACCTGGCCGGAGAGGACGGGCGCGGTGCCCGCCGGGAGGGGGGAGGGCGCGCAGGTCGCGCTCATCGACCGGACCTCGACATCGATGTGGGCCGCGGGCCCCTCACGCGCTGCGTGCTCATTGCGTCACCTCCCGCCGTGCTGAGGAGGATGATGCGGGTTGAACTCTCCCGACACCCTCCGCCCCCTTTCGCCGGGGGCACCGCATACGGTAGCATGCGTCCGCAGCGGACGCAATGACCCGCGCAACATCCGTCCGTATCCGTCCGCAAGACGCGGACCACCCCGCTGTTGAGGCTTGGAGGGCAACATCATGGCGTTCGTCTCGGTCTCGAGGGCGGCGGCGGCGCTGGGCGTCGGCGACGACACGGTGCGGCGCTGGGTGAAGGCCGGGCGGCTCTCCTGCTCGGAGGACCAGCTCGGCCGGCTGCTCGTCGAGGTCTCCGACGAGGAGCTCGCCAGCAGCGACGCGGAGGCGGCGCCGGCGGAGCTCGCCGCGCTGCGTCAGCGGCTGGTGACCACCGAGCAGCGGCTCGCCGCGGTCGGCGCCCAGCGCGACGCCCTGGAGCGCGAGCGCGACGTGCTGGAGCGCGAGCGCGAGATGCTCGCCGCCGAGCTGAACTCCCGCCGTGCCGAGCTGGCGGTCGCCGCCGAGCGCGAGCGCGAGCTGCTCCGGGCACTGCACCAGGCCCAGCAGCTCCACGCCCAGGCCGCCGGCAGGCTGCCCTTCGGCGGCGCCGACGACCCCGGCGCCGGCCCCGGCGGCTCCGCCGAGGCGCCGCTCAGCCCGGCGGCCACCGGCACCTTCCGCCGCGGTCCCCTGCAGCGCTGCCGCCGTTGCGGGCTGGAGAGCCGCATCCAGGACCTCATCTCCGAGGGCCTCTGCCGCGACTGCAGGGAGGAGCTGGCGGCGCCGGCGGAGCCGGCGGGCTCGGCCTAGCCGAGGCCTGGCCGTGGCCTAGCCGCGGCTGGTCCACCACCAGACGGACCTGCGGAAAGGCGCTGCCCTCGCCTCGGCTGTGAGCGGGACCACCGAACGCCAGCGCATTGGCGGGGAAGCATCGTGCGTCGGATTCGGCATGGTTGTGTATGGGAACGCATGTTCGCTATTCTAGTATGTATGGGTTCGCACACGGCAGCCGGCCTGACCGCGGCGATCGACGTCCTCGCCGCCGAGGACCTCGACGGCCTCGCCGACGCCGCCCTCGGCGAGAGCATCGTGGCCCTCAGCTGCGACCTCGACCGCATCCAGGCCGAGCGCGGCCGCCGGCTGGCGCGGTTCGCACGCCGGCACGGGCACCTCGCCGAGGGTGCGGCCTCGATCGTCTCCTGGGCACGGCAGCGCTGCCGGATGTCCGGCGGTGCGGCCGCCGCGATGGTGACCACCGCGCGGCACCTCGAGGAGCTTCCCGCGACCGCCCGGGCGCTGCGCGACGGCGAGATCGGCTACCAGCACGCGTCGGTGATCGCCCACGCCGCCCGCGACCTCGGCGACGAGCGGGTGCGGGAGGCCGAGCACATCCTCGTCCCGGCGGCGCGCTCCCTCGACGTGCGCCAGCTTCGCGAGGTGACGCTGCGGCTGCGCTCGTGCCTCGACCCCGACGGCGCGCTCCGGGACGCCAACCGGCAGCACGAGCAGCGCCGGCTGCACGTCAGCCAGACGATTGACGGCATGTTCCGGCTCGACGGCTGGCTCGACCCCGAGAGCGGTGCGGTGGTGGCGACGGTGCTGAACGCGCTGAGCCGTCCCCGGCCTCAGGAGACACGCACCGCCGCCCAGCGCCGCCACGACGCGCTCGTCGAGGTC
>DASXNK010000011.1 GCA_036495095.1 Candidatus Dormiibacterota bacterium
CCCGGGGCTACAGCTACAAGGAGGTGGCCCAGAGCCTCCACCTCTCGGCCCGGACCGTCGAGACCCACGTCTCCTCGGTGCTGCGCAAGCTGCAGCTGAGCAGCCGCCACGAGCTCGCCCGCTGGGCCAGCGACCGCCGCCTGGTCTGATCAGGCGCCGAGGTAGCTCACCGGGAACCCGCCCCCGCCCGCCGACGCGCCGATCGGCCCCGGCGCGGCCTGGCCGCCGCTGCGGTCGCTGAGGGTCAGCTCGATCAGCTGCTCCGCCGGCCAGGTGGCCACCCCGGCGGCGCCGAGGTTGGCGCTGCAGCCGGCGAAGCTGACCGAGCCGAAGTCCGCCAGGGTCGAGACCGTGCCGCCGTGGCTGGTGGCCTCGGTGACCCACTCGGCGCTGCCCAGCGAGTCGGCGGCCGGGGAGAAGGAGACGTCGCGGGCGTATCCGCTGGTCTCGTCGACGAGATGGACCTGGCCGCCGGCGGCGCCGCTGCGAAGGCTGAGCGAGGCGGAGATGCGGTCGCCGGCGCTGATCTGCACCAGCGCCACCAGCGGGGCGGCGTTCCCGGGGGTGAGCAGCTCGTACCAGAGCGCGTGGATGGGGACGCCGTTGCGGCAGAAGGCCCCCGAGCCCGCCTGGTAGAGGGGATAGCTCGGATACCCGCCGAGGCCGACCCAGAACACCGATTCGGAGGTGGCGGCGGTGCAGCGCACCGTGGGCTCGGTCCAGGACCCACTCACCTGCCAGAAGCCGCCGCCCCGGGCGACATAGCCGGACCAGTTGTCGCTGACCACCCGCGCCGGCTGGGCCTGCGCCGCCACCGGCGGCGAGACCCGGCTGATGATCACCGGCGGCTGCGGGGACGGGACCGGCGCGGCGGTGGGACGTTGAACCGGCCGCGGCGTCGGAGCCGGGGCTGGCGCCGCCGCGGTCGGGCTCGGGGTGGGGGGCACCAGCTGCGACACCGCCATCGGCACCGGGTCGGCGGTGGCCTCCGGGGTCACCTCCGCGGTGGGCGCAGGAGTGGGGACGGAGGCCAGTGCCGGGGTCGCCAGGGGCACCGGGCGCGGCCCGCCACACCCGGCCAGAAGCACCAGCGTCGCCGCCATCCCGGCCGCGACCACGGCTCGTCTCACCGACTCGACCTCCCTCTCTCGGACCCGTACATCGTCTGCGAGGGGGGCCCGAGCGTCGCACCGTGTGGCGGCACCGCAACCCGTCCGAGACGCCGCCGTCACGCCGTGGATGTGACGCCGGGGGCGCGCGGTTTCCTACGCGGAGGCCGCTGCGGGAGAGCGAGGGGCGTACCAGGGGTGGGACTTGAACCCACGGCCTGCGGGTTATGAATCCGCTGCTCTGACCACTGAGCTACCCTGGCGCGCCCCCACATTGTGACGGTGGGAACGGCTCCGCCGTGACCCTCAGCGGTGGGCGGTGACCGACGAGCAGGAGGCGCTCAGCACCTGGTCGAGGCCGTAGGCGCGGCGGCCGACGGTGGCGGAGTCGACCCGTGCGCAGGGCATCGTCAGGGTGATCCGGGTGGCCGCGCCGGCCTGGCGGGTCCAGGTGGCGACGAGCCCGGCGGTGAGCAGCACCACCGCGAGCAGGCCGGCCACGATGAGGCCGAGCCCGACCCACGCCGTCCGGCGGCGGAAGCCTCCGCGGGAGCGTCCCGCCCGGGGCGCGCCGCGCACTCCCCCCTGCTCCATCCGTGTCCTCCACTACCCCCGGCCAGACACCGTACTCGTCGACGCTGTCCCGAACCCGGCTGTGACGCACCGGTCACAGGAGCCGCACCGACCTGTCACAAGCGGCCGGTCGATCGGGCGCGGCGAACGGGGGTACGCTTGTAGCGGGATGGCGAACATCTGGAGGTTCGACATCGCCGTCGTGGAGCCCGCGCCGTGAGTCTCGACTGGTCGGACATCGTCACCGTCGCCCGGAAGCAGGGCTGGCGCGAGGAGCGCCGCACCCGGCACATCTGGCTCTACGCGCCCGACGGCCAGGGGACGGCGTGCATCCCCACGTCGACCAGCGACTGGCGCGCGATCCACAACGCGGTGGCGCAGCTGCGCCGGCTGGGGTTGGTGTGGGGGGGCCGCCGGGCCAGCCGCGGGCCCGGCCTGCAGGGGGGGCCACCCGAGGGGCGCGGCGACGACGAGGCGTCGACCCTCGCCCGCATCGAGTACGCGCTCTCCGTCGACGAGGCGGTCTACTGCGCGATCGTGAGCGCCAGCGCCCCGCTCTCCGCCACCGAGCTCTCCTCCACCACCGGGTTCTCGCGCTCGGCGATCCGCCCGGCGCTGCAGGCCCTCACCGCCGAGGGGTTCCTGGTGCCCGCCGGCAGCCGCACTCGCGAGAAGCGGGGCGTGCGACCCGACACCCTCTACGCTCTCTCCGGGGCCGCGCCCGCGGGCTGAGGACGGGCCGCGGTCGCGGGCTGGCGCACCGGCCGCAGCAGCCAGGCGCCGCACACCGTGAGCGCGATCGCCAGCGGGAGCAGCCGGGCGCCGAGGCCGAGGCCGAGGTCGGAGGCGAAGAAGCCGCCGAGGAGAACGTGCGGGTCGAACTCGGCGCCGGTGACCGCCAGCAGCCAGATGCCGGTGAAGCCGACCAGCGCCTCCCAGCGCCGGTGCCCGACCGGCCCCTGCACCGCGGCGACGGCGAGGGCGAGGAGCAGCGCGCCGGCGCCGCTGTTCAGCACCCCGGCGAGGGCGCCGCCGTCGAAGCCGCTGACGCTCACGGGCTGGGCGCCGCCGGTGATGGTGACGAAGGGCAGCAGGGTCACACAGACCAGCACGAGGACGATGCCGGCGCCGATCAGGCCGCCTCCCTGCCAGAGCGGGCGGGCGATCGCGGCGTGGGGCACGGCGGACGCCGCGGGGCGCCCGGCGGTCTGGGGCCGGCGGCGCAGGTGGACCACGCTGACGATCTCGAGCCGCATCTCGTGCTCCATGCGGTCGAGGTTGAACGCGGAGCGCGAGCCCGGCGAGAGCAGCACCCGGCGGGCCTCGCTGATCTGGCGGAAGCGCTCGGCGGCGGCGGCGTCACCGGGGTGCAGGTCGGGATGGCACTGCTTCGCCCGCTCCCGGTAGGCGGCCTTGATCTCCGCCTCACCGGCGTCGTGCGGCACGCCGAGGATGGCGTAGTGGTCGCGAAACCTGGTCGGAGTCGATGACCGCATCTGGTCCACTTCCCCCATTGCCTCACGGCGCCACGGGGGTGCCCATGACGCCGGGCAGCGAGACCGCTGCATCCTTCCAACGCGGCAGGCCGCGGCAGGCTTGCGCGGCGGGCAGAAGTCTGCCAGCCGCACGTCGACGCGACGCCACCCTGGACGGCCTCGACGCGGCCGCCCGCGCCGCCCTGGAGGCGCTCAGTTGACCCCCAGGCCGTAGAGCCCGTTGAGGCGGTCGCGCAGGGTGTCGTGGAGGAAGGCGCCGAGCTTCACCCCCAGCAGCTTGCCCTGGGCATCGTAGAAGGCGGTCGCGGGCAGGCCCATGGCACCGAGGGCGTCGTGCAGCCCGCTGTTCAGCCGTCCGCCGACGTCCTGGGCGATCGGCCAGCGGTCGACGCCGTACTGGCGGGCCATGCCCAGGCCGTCGCCCGACTCCTCGGAGTCGACCCCGACGAAGCGCACCCGGTCGCCGAGCTGGGTCGACATCGCCGACAGCACCGGCAGCTCCGCCCGGCAGGGGCCGCACCAGGAGGCGAAGAAGTTCACCACCACCGGCTTCCCCCTCAGGTCGGCGAGACGCACCAGCCCGGGGCCGTTCAGCCTGGGCAGCTCCCAGCGGGCGGGATCGGTGGAGACCGCCACCGGGGTGCCCGTGCCCGGACTGCCACCGGGCGGGCTGCCGGAACCGGTGCGGGCGATGAGCAGGGCGGCGACCAGCGCGACCGCCACCGCGGCGAGCGGCGCGATCAGCCGCAGCCTGCGGCCGCCGCCGGAGGACGTGGACGAGGACGTGGACGTGGGAGTGTCGGTCATCAGGCCCATTCTCGCCCAGGCCACCCACCCCGCCGCGGGAACGGCTTCAGCGTCCCAGCGACTGCGACCAGGCCACCAGCACCCCCCAGGCGGCGCTCCAGGCCAGCAGCGCCGTCACCCAGCCGGCGCCGCTGACCCGCGGTGCCCCACCCGCCCCCCGGGTCCGCCGGAACCAGTCCGCGGTGCGCGGTAGCGCCAGCCGCCACACCACGAAGGGGGCGAAGGTGACCAGCACGGCGAGGGAGAGCACCCGGCCCCGGGCGACACCGTGACCGGCCGCGAGGCCGGCCAGCCCGAGCAGCCCGCCGAGGGTGAGCAGCCCGCAGAGCGCGATCTGCACCCACCGAGCGGCCGGCACCCCGCGCCGCAGCGCCTCCCCGAGGGCGGCGACGACGGCGGCGGCGGCGAGGAGGCCGGCGAGGCCGCGGACGCCGCCGGACTGGCCGAGGTGCCCGCCGAGCCCGGCGATGCCCTGGGTGACCAGCTGGGCGGCGAGGGCCCAGTCGAAGACCACCGCGATGCCCAGCCCGGCGGGTGACCGGTGAGCGGTCTCCCCGGTGGCCCCGGAGGCCGTGGCGGCGCCGGTCAGGGGGTGCTCTGGGGTGTTGCCGCGGGACTGGCGGCGGTGGTGGCGTTGGTGGTGCTGGTCGCCAGCGACGTGCTGGTGCCGGTCAGCGTCGAGGTGGTGCTCGGGGCGCCGGTGGTCGTGCTCCTGCTCGTCGTCCCGGTGGTGGTGCCGGTGGTGGTGCTCCTCGTGGTCGTCATCGTGGTGCCCGTGGTCGTGGCCGTGGTGGTCGGGTGGCTGGTGGTCGTCGCCGTCGTCGTCGTGGTGATGGTGTGGACGGTGGTGGCCGAGGAGCTCGACGACTCCTGGTGGGTGGTCGACATCGTCGTCATCACCGAGGCGGCAGCCGACGGCGGCACCCTGGTGGTGGAGGTGCCCGCGGCCGTCGGCGGCTGGGTCTGCGCCGGCACGCTCACCGCCGGGGGCGCCGGCGGCGCCGTGGGCAGCACCGCGGGGTGCAGCGCCACCGTGCCGGTGGTGACCAGGGCGGTGACCCCGGCGGCGCCGCTGCCCGCGGGCAGGAGGCGGGGGATCAGCCCCAGCGGCGCCCCGGCGAGCGGCGCCAGCCAGGCGGTGAAGCCGACGGTGCGCCAGAGGCGGCCGATGGAGATGGTGAGGAACGCGCGGACCAGGGTGGGGTCGAGATGGCTGCCCGACGACCGCACCAGCTCGCGCCGGGCGGCGGCGACACCCATCGGCCGCTTGTAGGGGCGGGCCGCGGTCATGGTCTCGAAGGCGTCGACGACGGCGACGACGCGGGCGCCGAGGGAGATCTCCCGGCCGCGCAGCCCCCGAGGATAGCCCCTGCCGTCCCAGCGCTCGTGGTGCTGTTCGACGGCGAGCGCCCACTCCCCCAGCCACTCCCGGATCGGCTCGATCAGCCGAGCCCCCTCGACGGGGTGCTGGCGCAGGCTCTTCCAGCCCTCGGGGCCGGGGTCGCCGCGCTTGTTCAGCACAGTGGCGGGGACGCTGAGCTTGCCGATGTCGTGCAGAAGCGCTGCCCACCGCAGCCGGTCGCGGGCCGCCGGGGGAAGCTTGAGCTCGTCGGCGAGCATGTCGGTGAAGATGCGCACCCGCTCGGAGTGCCCCCGGGTGGCGCGGTCGTGGGCGGTGAGCGCGGCCACCAGGGTGACGATGGTCTCGGTGGCGCGAGCGGGGGTGTCGCCGGCGCCCTCCGGCCCGGTCCAGGTGACCTCCGCCTCGAGGTCGCGCACCCGCCGGCGAGCCACCGCGAAGCGCGACGGGGCCCGATCCGGGAAGAGCAGCGAGAGCCGCAGCAGGGTCGCCAGCGGAATCAGCCGCTGCGCCATCCGCTGGAAGACGGCGAAGGCGAGCACCTCGACGATCAGGAAGGCCACCCACCAGATCGCCGCGCCGCCGACGTCGGAGGGACGGCGGAAGACCCGCCCCACCAGGAACGAGAGTGCCAGGGCGGCCACGATGGGCATCACGAAGACGGCGACGCGCAGCACCGCACTGAGAACCGGGCGTGCGCGCCACCGCGCGGATGCGACGCGCTCGGGCGGCGTGTTCGACGAGCTCATAAACCGCTGTGTGGGGGGACTCTTCCTGGGGCAACGACCCGCCAGCGCCGCCGCTGCTCTCGATGATACGTGCCCCGAGCCCGCTCGCAACCGTCTTTACCGCCGTCTTACATACGACGGCCGGTTCAGGCGTCGGCGCCGCCGGGCTGCCGAGATCAGGCCGCCCGGCGCGCCGCCTCCCAGCGGGCCTCGGCCTCGCCGCTCGGGGTCGACGGCGGCCCCATCCGGAAGGGCCAGATCTCCTCGGCGATGCGCCGCCAGTTGGCGGTGGCCTCGAGGCTGCCGAGCACCGCGTAGAGCCCGAGGTTGATCCGCTGCAGGATCACGTAGGCCCGGGGGATGTCGCTGTAGGGGGCGAGCGGGGTGCGGGTGTTGAAGTAGCGGCGCACCATCGCCGACGCGTACTCGCGGGTGATCGTCATCGGTGCGTCGCGCAGGACCGTCCGGTAGAACTGGCCGAGGTGCTCGACCACCACCTCGGTCGAGACCGGGGCCCCCCGCTGGATGAAGCCGGCGCGCTCGAGGGCGTCGCGGAAGCCCTCGCCGTCGTTCTCGACCGCGAGGAAGCGGGACGCGTCCTCGAGCGGCTGCAGGTCCTCGGCGGTGAAGTGCTTCACCAGCCCGAAGTCGAGGAAGCTCACCCTGCCGCCGCCGTGGAACAGGTAGTTGCCCGGGTGGGGATCGCCGTTGAAGGCGTGGAGCCGGTAGAGGCTGCGGAAGACGAAGCGGTCGATGGTCTCGCCGGCGAGGTCGCGCTCGCGCTGCGGCCAGGTGAGCAGCTCGTCGAAGCGGGCGCCGCTGACCAGCTCGGCGGTGAGCACCCGGGCGGTGCTCAGCTCGTCGACGACCGCGGGCACGTGGATGGTGGGGTGCCCCTCGTAGTAGGCGGAGAAGAGCCGCTGGTTCTCCGCCTCGATGCGATAGTCGACCTCCTCGCGCATCCGCTCGCCGAGCTCCTCGATCATCGAGCGGGTGTCGAGGCCGGGGAAGGCGCTGGCGGCGACCCGGCGCAGCAGGGCGACGTTGCGCAGGTCGGACTCCAGGCTGCGGGCGATGCCCGGGTACTGCACCTTCACGGCGACGGCGCGGCCGTCGTGGGTGATGGCACGGTGCACCTGACCGATCGAGGCGGCGGCGAAGGGCAGCCGGTCCCAGCGCGCGAAGACCCGCTCGGGAAGGTCGCCGAGCTCGTCGCGGACCATCGTCGCCGCCAGCTCCGCGCTCATCGGCGGGGCGTCGTGCTGGAGCCGCGCCATGGTGGTGCGGAAGCTCTCGGGAAGGCCGTCGTCGAGGTAGCTCGCCATCTGGCCGAGCTTCATCAGCGCGCCCTTCATCGACCCCAGCTCCTCGGCGACCTCGTCGGCGCTGCGCAGGGCGAGGTCGGTGCGCAGCTCGCGGCGGCGCTCCACCGAGGCGAAGATCAGCTGCGGCGACCGGGCGGCGTAGCGGCCGCCGATGCGCAGCGCCAGCCGGGCCATCGCGGCGCCGCGCTCGCCGCGCGACTGCAGCACCGCCATCCCCGCGCCGGGGCGGAGCAGACGGCGAAGCCCGAGTGCGCCGAGCCCGGCGAGGGCGGCGGTGGCGGCGACGGCGGCGGCGGCCCGCCTCATCCGGCGGCCCGGATCCGCGCCTCGATCCGCCGCCGTGCCTCGACCACCCCGGGCTCCGACTCGAAGGCGAAGTCGAGCACGCCGATGAGCTGCCGCACCGGCTCGCGCTCGAGCTCCGCGGGAGGCGGCGCCTCCCATCCGTAGAGCGAGCGCGCCCACTCCGGCAGGGTGCCGACCGCGACCCGGCCGACGTCGTGCCAGAGCTCCCGGGTGTCCTCGTCGAGGCCGGGAGGGTCGAGCACGATCGCCATCGCCTCGCGCGCCGCCGGCGTGGCCTGGACCAGGTCGACCGAGGTGAGGTAGCCGGTGAGCCCGGCGACGTCGTGGGGGATGATCTCCTCCGGGACGCCGAGGATCGAGGCGAAGCGCACCATCTCGGCCACGTAGGTGTCGGCCCCGGCGGCGTCGAGCCCGCGGCCGTAGGCGCGCATCACCTCGACGATCGAGTCGACCATGGCGGCGTGCACCCAGAGCAGCAGCGCCGGGTCCTCGGCGCTGTAGGCGAGGCCGGTGACCGGGTCGACGCCGTGCACCCGGGTGTGGATGTGGCGCACCCACGCCGCGGCGGCGAGGGCGGCGGCGCGCTCCCCGTAGGTGACGGTGAGCACGTAGCCGCTGGTGGCGGCGAGCCGCCCGAAGGGGTCGCGCTGCCAGTCGCTGTGCTCGGCGACCCCCGCCATCGGCAGCGGGTGGAGGGCCTGGAGCATCAGCGAGCGGATGCCCGCGACCAGGAAGCTGCGGTCACGGTGCACCCGCCACACCACCGACCGGGGCCCGAAGAGCCCGTCGTCGGCGGGGTGCTCGGGCACGCTGCGCACCAGGGTCCGAGCCAGCGGCTCCAGCGCGGTGGGCTGCATCTCCACCCCCACTCCTACGCGGCCCTCCTCATGCGCGGATCACGGCGCTCATCACGATAGAGCGTTCTGAGCGCCGACGCGCTCACCGGTGAGCGGACCTCCCCCGGGCCGTCATCTCCCTCGCCGATGACAGCCTTCCCCCTGCATCCAGGGTCACGCCCTCCCCGGCGAGGAGGGCGCGCTTGGCGGTGGGGCCGCCACAGCCGTAGTGGCCGATCCGCCCGTCGCGGCGGACCACCCGGTGGCAGGGCACCACCAGCGGCAGCGGGTTGCGCGCCAGCGCCGTGCCCACCGCCCGGGCGGCGCCGGGGTGGCCCACCCGGTCCGCCAGCCAGGAGTAGCTGCGGGTCTCGCCGGGCGGGATCGCGCAGGTCTCGAGGAGCACCCGGCGCTGGAACTCGCCGAGCCCCTCCAGCCGGGGCCGCCACTCCCCCCGGCCGCGGGCGGCGTCCTCGATCAGGTGGCGCAGCGGCGCGGGAAGCTCCACCGGCTCGGGGACGACCCCCAGCATCCCCAGGCACCACTCCTCCACCGTGGCGGCGGGGCCGTCCGGAAGGACCGCGATCGGCTCGGCGCCATCGTGGACCACCCACACCTCCCCCACCGCGGTGGTGGCCAGGCGCGAGCACAGCACCCCGCGCAGCATCGTGGTCGTCATCGTGCTCCTCCGTTGACCGGCGTCCGACGGTCTCACAACCCGTCCCCGGCGCGCGAGGTTGCACGCGGAGGGGCCGCCGGTCGCCCGGCGGCCCCCGGTGGTGGTAGCCGATCTACCCGGAGAGGCCGTGGCGACGGCGCCGGAGGCAGGCGCCGGCCAGGCCCCCGCCGGTCGCCACCAGGAGGACGCCGCCGAGCCCCAGCGATGCGCCGGTGAGCGGCGCGGACAGCCGGGAGGTGCCGGCGGCCGCGGTGCCGGTCGACGGCGTGATCGTCGGGTCTCCGGCGTCGGGGCTGGCCTGGAGGCCGCCGAGACCTGCCGCCGAGGCGGTGAGCACGCCCGCGGCCTCGCCGCTCTGGCCGAGCAGGTCGCCGACGGTGCCGACCGCCGCCGACCCGGGGCCGGCGGCGCCGCCGGTCGCCCCCACCTTGAGCAGGACGACCCCGACCACGCCGGGCACGCTGATCGGGATGCCATTCGCGCCGGTCTGATCGGTGCTCAGCAGCTGGGTGCCGTTGATGCCGACCACGTAGGCGGAGCCGTGATTGCTGCTCGTGGCGTCGGAGTGCAGGAGGATGAGCACCAGGGCGCCGTCGCCGACGTTGGC
>DASXNK010000012.1 GCA_036495095.1 Candidatus Dormiibacterota bacterium
GCGGCGGCTGCGGCGCGGGTCGAGCCGCGGGGAGTGGAGCAGGAACCGCCGCTCCACCCCGACGCCGTGCGAGATCCGGCGCACGGTGAAGCTGGTGCGCGCCCCGACGGTCCCGTTGACGGCGATCACCACCCCCTCGAAGACCTGGATGCGCTCGCGCGTCCCCTCGACCACCTTCACGTGGACGCGGACGGTGTCGCCGCTGCGCAGCTGCGGCACCTCGGGCTTCTCCTGCTCTCGCTCGAGCAGGTCGATCACATTCATCGCGGTCCTCCAGCAGGGGATGTGAGCGGTCCGGGCTCTGCCGGGACCGGGGAACGGGGGTCGGAGTCGGGGCGAAGCCGGAGGCGTCGCTGCCGCGCCTGGTCGTGGCGCCACTGTTCGATGGCGGCGTGGTGGCCGCTGCGGAGCACCTCGGGCACCTCGCGGCCCTCGAAGACCGCCGGGCGAGTGTAGAGGGGAGGCTCGACGTCGGAGGCGCCGCCGGAGAAGGTCTCCCCCTGGAGCGACTCCGGCGACCCGAGGGTCCCGGGCAGCATCCGCGCCACCGCCTCCACGACCACCATGGCCGCGACCTCGCCGCCGCTGAGGACGAAGTCGCCGACCGACAGCTCCTCTCCGATCTCCTCGCGGGCGCGCTCGTCGACGCCCTGGTAGCGACCGCACACCAGCAGGAGGTGGTCCCCGGCGGCGAGCTCGCGGACCACCTCCTGGGTGAGCCGCGGCCCCTGCGGCGAGAGCAGGATGGCGCGCACCGTGGGGTCGGCGGCGCGGAACGCGCGCACCGCCCGCACCAGCGGCTCGGGCTTCAGCACCATCCCCGGGCCGCCGCCGAAGGGGATGTCGTCGACCTGGCGGTGGCGGTCGTCGGTGTGGTCGCGGAGGTCGTGGGCGTGCAGCTCCAGGGTGCCGGCCTCGAGCGCGCGGCCGACCACCCCGACGCCGAGCGGCCCGGGGAAGACGCCGGGGAAGATGGTGAGCACGTCGACGCGCACGTCAGGCCTCCTCCCAGGGCTGGACCACCACCACCCCGCCGGCGAGGTCGACCCGCTCGACGAAGGCACGGACCATCGGCAGCCGGCGCAGCTCGGCGCCGTCGCGGATCACCAGCACCTGGTGGGCGGCGTACTCCTCCACGTCCTCGACCACCCCGACCCGAGCCCCCTCCGGGGTCACCGCGCGCAGCCCCACCAGCTGGTGGACGAACCACTCGTCGGCACCGAGGGAGCGGGCGTCGCCGGCCTCGACGCAGAGGTAGGCGTCGCGCAGGGTGTCGGCGGCCTCGCGGCTGGTGACGCCCTCCAGGGTGAGCAGCAGGTCACCGTCGGCGGTGGGCCGCGCGGCGGTCACCACCAGGGCCTCGCCGCCCTTCTCGACACGCAGCCGCAGCCCCGTCCCGAAGCGTGCGGCGTCACCCCCCAGCGGCTGCACGCGCAGCTCGCCGCGCACGCCGTGGGGACGGCGCACGTGGGCGGCGCGGATCAGCGGTGGCGTGGCCTCGGCCGGCCCGGTCATGGAGATCATCGACTACGCGACGTCGACCTGGACGCGCTGACGGTGGCGCAGCCCCGCGGCCCGCACCACCGCGCGGATGGCGTCGATGTTGCGGCCGCCCTTGCCGATCAGCTTGCCCATGTCGTCGGCGCCGACCTTGATCTCGACCACCGTCTGCCGGCCGCCGGGGCGCACCTTGACGGCGACCGCCTCCTTGTCGACCACGATGTTGTTCGCGATGAAGCGGGCGAGGTCTCCGTAGTCGGTCACGCCTCGTCCTCCGTCGCCGCGGGCTCGGTGGCCTCGACCGGCTCGGTGGCGGCCGGGCTCGCCGGCGCCTCCGGCTCCGCAACCGCGGTCGCGCCGGCGGCGCGGGGACGCGGCGCCCGCTGGAGCACACCCTGCTGCTCGAGCAGCTTGCGGGCGATGTCGCTGGGCTGGGCGCCCTTGCGCATCCAGTCGCGCACCCGGTCGGCGTCGATCGACACCTTCGCCGGGTTGGCGATGGGATCGTAGGTGCCCACCTCCTCGATGAAGCGTCCGTCCCGGGGACTGCGCGAGTCGGCGACGACCAGCCGGTAGAAGGGCCGCTTCTTCGCGCCCATCCGCTTCAGGCGAATCTTGACCAAAACATCTCCTTTCCTGATGGTTGTGGTGTCGGAGGGTGGTGGGTCAGAGACCCAGCTGGCTGGTGTCGATGCCCTTCAGGTTCTTCAGCATGCGCATCTTGCCGCGCGTGCCCTTGGTGCCCTTGCCGCCGCCCAGCTGCTTGAACACGGCCTGCATCTGCTCGAACCCCTTGAGCAGCCGGTTGACCTCGGCGATCCCGGTACCGCTCCCGAGGGCGATGCGCTTGCGCCGCGAGCCCTTGACGATCTCCGGGCGGCGCCGCTCCTCGGCGGTCATGGAGAGGACGATCGCCTCCATGTGGGAGAGGTCGCGCTCGGTGGGCATCGCGCCCGCCGCCTGCTGGACCAGCTTGCGGCCGCCGGGAAGCATCCCGAGGATGCTCTCCATCGAGCCCATCTTGCGCATCTGCCGCATCTGCTCGAGGAAGTCGTCCATGGTGAGCCGGCCGGCGAAGAGGCGCTCCTCCATCGCCGCCGCCTGCTTCTCGTCGACGTGCTGCTGGGCGCGCTCGATGAGGGTGAGCACGTCGCCCATCCCGAGGATGCGCGAGGCCATCCGCTCGGGATGGAAGGGCTCGAGGTCGGCCGGCTTCTCGCCGACGCCCGTGTACATGATCGGGACGCCGATGGTCTCGCGCATCGAGAGCGCGGCGCCGCCGCGAGCGTCGCCGTCGAGCTTGGTCATGATCACGCCGTCGACGCCCACCTGCTCGGCGAAGGCCTTGCCGACGTTGACCGCCTCCTGGCCGGTCATCGAGTCGACGACCAGCAGGGCGTCGTGCACCCGCACCAGCCGGCGGACCTCCTTGAGCTCGTCGAGCATCCGCTGGTCGATCTGCAACCGGCCGGCGGTGTCGAGGATGACCACGTCGCAGTTGAGCCGTCGCGCCTCCTCGACCCCGCGCTGGCAGAGCTCCGGAGGCTGCATCCTGCCGTCGGGCATCGCCACCGGGACGTTGTTGTCCTTGCCCAGGCGCTCCAGCTGCTGGGCGGCGGCGGGCCGGTAGGTGTCGGCGGCGACCAGCAGCGGCCGGTGGCCCTCGCGGCGCACCGCCAGGGCCAGCTTCACCGCCGTCGTGGTCTTGCCCGAGCCCTGGAGGCCGAGCAGCATCACCACCGTCGGGGGCTGCGACTGGTAGGTGAGGCGCTTCTGCTCGCTGCCCAGCAGGGCCACCAGCTCGTCGTTGACGATCTTGACGATCTGCTGCCCCGGGGTCAGCGACTCGAGCACGTCCTCGCCCACCGCCCGCTCCCGGATGCGGTCGACGAAGGCGCGCGCCACCTTGAAGTTGACGTCGGCCTCGAGCAGGGCCATGCGCACCTCGCGAAGGCCGGCCTCCACCTCGGCCTTGGTGAGCCGCCCCTTGCCGGTGAAGTGCTTGAAGACCTCGCCGAGCCGGTCGGACAGGGAGTCGAACATCTAGGCTGCCCCCGAGGCCGCGGCGCCGGCGGAGCCGGGGGTCGACGAGGTCCCATGTGTGCCGGAGATGGCGCCACCCCCGCGGGCAACGCCCGCGGCGGCGCGGAGTCGCGCCGGGGGCGGGGTGAGCGCAGGCGGCTCTGCCGCCGGAGCGAGGGGGGGGACACCCCCCCTCGACAGTTCCGAGCGGAGCTCGGCCTCGAGGGCGTCGCGGCGGGCCAGCTCGGCGGCGTGGCCGAGCCGCTCCTCGTAGTGCTCGAGCTGGGCGAGGGCGCGCCGGACGAGGTCGTAGGCGCCGCTGCGGGTGCACCCGAAGGTCTCGGCGAGCTCGCTGTACGACCAGTCCTCGTCGAGGCGGAGGCGGCAGGCCTCGCGCTGGTGGTCGGTGAGCAGCGGTCCGTACACGTCGAGGAGGCGTTGGAGGTGGCCCACCTGGGCGGCGACCGCGGCCAGGGGGTCGAGGGGTGTCAAGGGCAAAGCCTGGACATCCTAGCAGGTGGGCGGCGGACGGCGGCGGGGCCGGCGAGGAGGAGCGTCCCGCCCGGGTGCCGCGCAGGCGCCGCGGGCTTCCACCCGCGGCGCCGCGCAGTCCGTCCTCAGCAGCCGGGCGGCGGGGCACCCGTGCAGGTGAGGTTGTTGCCGCGGATCACGACCGTACGATTGCTCATGTCGGTGATGGTGACGGTGTCGTTGCTGCCGAGGATGATCACCCGGTTGTCCTGCGCCGGAGCGCCCGCGACGGTGCCCGTGATGGTCACCTGGTTCGAGCTCCCGGTGACCCGCACCGTGTTGTCGTTGGCGTTCATGATCGTGA
>DASXNK010000013.1 GCA_036495095.1 Candidatus Dormiibacterota bacterium
GCATCTGCTGGGCGCGGGGGCGCTCGCGCAGCGGATGGGCGGCGACGAGAGCGCCCAGCTCCCCCACCACCGCCGCGTGGCGTCCGAGCTTCAGGTCGGCGTCGACGCGGTCCTCGAACGCGGAGAGCTGGAGCTCCTCGAGGCGGGCGACCTGGCCGTGCGCCGGGCCCTGGAGCACCACGTCGGCGAGGGCGGGGCCGCGTCGCAGCGCAAGCGCCTGGGCCAGCCTGGTCCGAGCCGCCTCGGGATCGCGGGCGAGGCTCTGCCGGGCCTCGTCGACCAGCCGCTCGAAGCGGAGGACGTCGACGGCGTCGGGCTCGGCGCGGATCAGGTAGCCGGGGCTTCGGGTGACCAGCACCGCGGTCGCCGCGCCCCCCGCCCGGCCCGGCTCGAGGATCCGGCGCAGGCTGGCGACGTGGACCTGGACGGCGTTCGCCGCGGTCTCGGGCGGGTTCTCCCCCCAGAGCTCGTCGATGATCTGGTCGACCGCGACCACCCGGTTGGCATTGAGCAGGAGGAGGGCGAGCAGCGCCCGCTGCTTGCCCCCGCCGAGGGTCAGCGGGCGGCCGCCGTCCACGACCTCCAGCGGACCCAGCAACCCGTACTGCATCCCGGCCACCGTCCCCCGGTTCCCGTCTCGACGCCCCGCGGCGACCGTAGCAGCCCCACGGGCGCCCCGGCAATTCCGTTCGACCGAAGCGAATGTCGGGTCACCCCGAACAGGCCTGCTCCTCGTCGCAGGGGGAGGTCGCCTCGTCGCAGGGAGGGGCCGCATCCTCGGAGAGCGGCCGGCTCACCGTCTCGAAGATCTCCCGCAGCTGGGTCACCTGCTCGCGGCTGAGCCGGTCGAAGAGGTGGGCGCGGATCGACTCCACGTGCTCCGCAGCCGCCGCATCGAGCACCCGGAAGCCCTCGTCGGTGAGCACCGCGACCGCCCCCCGGCGATCGGTGGGGCAGGCCTCGCGGCGCACCCAGCCGAGCTCCTCGAGCCGGGCCACGGCGTGGGAGAGGCGGCTCGGGGAGGACTGCGACCGGCGGGCGAGCTCGCTCATCCGCATCGCCCGCCCAGGCGACTCGGAGAGGCCGACCAGCACCTCGAAGTAGGCGACGGGCATGCCTGCGCTCACCAGCAGCTCACGGTCGAGCCGGTTCATCAGCATCCGGCCGCCGAAGAGGAAGGCGCGCCAGGCGTGCTGCTCCTCGTCGTCGAGCCAGCGGGGGGAGTCCATGGGGCGATCGTAGCACCGACGGGCAAGATGTTTGAACTCTCAAAAACTGTGCTATGGTGGTCCTCGAAGGTTGAGCACTCAATCACCAAGCTCTCAACCAAAAAGGGACCACCTCTGATGAGCACCGCCTCCACCCCCACCGCCACCGGCCTCAGCGGCCTCACCGCCGGCACCTGGGCGATCGACCCGGTCCACACCGAGGTCGCCTTCTCGGTTCGGCACATGATGGTCGGCAAGGTGCGCGGCCGGTTCACCGGCGTCGCCGGTGAGATCGTCGCCACCGACGACGGGTCGGCGACCCTGAACGTCAGCATCGATGTCGCCTCGGTGGACACCCAGAACGCCCAGCGAGACGAGCACATCCGCTCCGCCGACTTCTTCGACAGCGCCACCCACCCGAAGGCGAGCTTCCGCTCCACCGGGCTGCGCGCCCACGGCGGCGAGACCTACGTCGACGGCGAGCTGACCCTCCACGGCGTGACCCGGCCGGTGACCCTCGAGGTCGAGAAGGGCGGCGTCACCCGCGACCCCTACGGCAACCTCCGGGCCGGCTTCTCCGCCAGCTTCGAGATCGCCCGCAACGACTACGGCATCACCATCCAGATGCCCATGGACGGCGGCGGCGTGGTCGTCGGCGAGAAGGTGCGCCTCAATCTCGAGGTCGAGGCGGTCCTGCAGGCGGGCTGAGCCCGATACTCAGGTGGTCGAGGCCGCGCCCGGGTGACCGGGCGCGGCTCCGCCGCGCACGGAGACAGGGTCATGAAGGTCCACGAGCTCGGGCACATCGTCCTCTACGTCCGCGACGCCACGCGCTCGGCCGAGTTCTACCGCGACGTCCTCGGCTGGCGGCAGGTGATGCCCCCGGCGCCGGCGCCGGTCGAGGGCTTCGTGATGTTCTCCAGCGGGCGCACCCACCACGAGCTGCTGCTCATCGAGGTGGGCGACCAGGCCACCCCGATCCCGCAGGGCCGGCGGCTGGGGATGTACCACTTCGGTCTCAAGGTGGGCGACACCGACGACGAGCTGCGCGAGGCCCGCGACCGCGTCCTCGCGTCCGGCACCCGGCTGCTCGGCGCCTCCGACCACGGCATCACCCACAGCCTCTACATCGCCGATCCCGACGGCAACGAGATCGAGCTCTACATCGACGTGCCCGGGGTGCGCTGGGACGATCCGGCGGTGCTCGCCGCCCCGATCCGGGCCCTGCAGCTGTAGCCGTCAGACGAAGGCGCCGACCCCGGTGATGTCGCGACCGACGATCAGGGTCTGGATGGTCTCGGTGCCCTCGAAGGTGTAGATCGCCTCGATGTCGGCCATGTGCCGCATCACGTGGTACTCGAGCAGGATGCCGTTGCCACCGAGCAGGTTCCGGGCCTCGGCGATCACCTCGCGCGCCTTGGTCGTGTTGTTGAGCTTGGCCAGCGAGGCGATGGTGTCGGAGAGCCGGTGCTCCTCGGTGAGCCGTCCCAGCCGCAGGCAGAAGAGCTGCATCGCGGTGACGTCGGCGAGCATCCGCACCAGCTTCTCCTGGACGATCTGGAAGCTGACCAGCGGCTTGCCGAACTGCTCGCGGCGGCGGGCATAGGTGAGCGCGGCGTCGTAGGCGCCGACGGCGTGGCCGAGGGCCATCCACGCGCAGGCCGCCCGGGTGCTCGCCAGCACCCGTCCCGCGGAGCGGAAGCCGGTGGACCGCGGCAGCAGCGCCTCGGCGGGGACGCGGAGGTCACGGAGCTCGATGTCGGCCTGCCAGATCGCCCGCAGCGAGCCCTTGCCGGTGATCACCGTGGCCTCGTAGCCGGGGGCGCCGGGCTCGACGAGGAAGCCCTTGACCTGGCCGTCCTCGGTGTCGCGCGCCCACACCACCACGACGTCGGCGACGGTGCCGTTCCCGATCCAGCGCTTGGCGCCGCGGAGCACGTACTCGTCCCCGCGCCGTTCCGCGGAGGTCTCGAGCCGCACCGAGTCGGAGCCGTGGTTGGGCTCGGTGAGCGCGAAGGCGCCGAGCTTCTCGCCCCGGGCCATCCCCGGCAGCCAGCGCTGCTTCTGCTCCTCGGAGCCGAGCATCGCGATCGACCGCATCGCCAGCCCGGCCTGCACCCCGAGGAAGGTGCCCAGGCTGCCGTCGCCGCGGTTCAGCTCCATGTGGATCAGACCGGCGGCGATCGGGCTCATCGGCGGGCAGCCGTAGCCCTCGATGCCGTCGCCGATCAGGCCCAGCTGGCCGAGCCGCCGGAACAGGTCGACCGGCATCTCGGCGCGCTCCCAGTGGTCGGAGATGACCGGCAGCACCTCCCTGTCGACGAACCGCCGGGTGCGCTCCAGGTAGTCCATCTCCGCGTCGCTGAGCTCGTCGCGGATGAGCAGGTAGTCGGTGCCCAGGGCCTTGCCGATGTCGGTGGGCGGAGGCGCCGCCGCCGCGGGGGTGACGGTCTCGGTGGACATCGCTCGCTGCCTCCTCCCCGGCTCCTGCACTCCGGCCGGCCCCGGCCATCGTAGCTATGCTCCGCGCCGTGGTCATCCTCGGACACGGCGCCTCGGGAACCGCGGCGAGCATGCGGCCGCACGTCGAGGGGCTGCGCGCCCGGGGGGTGGAGGCGGAGGCCGTCGACCTCCCCAAGGGGCGGGCCGAGCGCGCCGTCCCCGTCCTCGCCGCCGCCGCCCGGCCCCACGGAGCGGCGGTGGTGATCGGCGGCCACTCGTACGGAGGCCGGGTGGCCAGCATGCTCGCCGCCGGCGAGCCGGTGGCCGGGCTGGTGCTGCTCAGCTACCCGCTCCACCGCCCGGGGCACCCGGACGAGCAGCGCACCGAGCACTGGCCTCGGATCGGCTGCCCGGTGCTGCTGCTCTCCGGCGAGTCCGACCCGTTCGCCCGTGTCGACCTGCTCGGTGCCGCGGTGGCGCTGCTCGGCGATGCCCGGCTGGTCACCTATCCGCGGGTGGGGCATGGCCTGGCACCGGTGCTCGACGACGCGCTCGACCAGATCGCGGCTTTCGTCGCCGGCCTCCGGTGGGCCGCACGCTTGGCTGCTCGTGCGGGGGCTCCCCGTGGGGATGGTCAATGTCCTTGACCTTGCCCAGGTCGAGCCCTTCCAATCTTGGGCCACAGCTCGTTCCGTCGCCGATGTGTTGCTCAGCAGTCTCATCGGCATCGGGCGGCCGAAACTCTCAACGAGGCGATCCCTTGTGGCGCCGGCGCGTCACGAGGATACCGACGGCCGTCCGTGCGGTCATCGCAAGAGCGAGGAGGCCCCAACACGCGGCCAACGACCCGTGGCCCCGTCCCCCCTCGAGAACAGCGATGCCGACTGACGCAAGGGCCAACGCCGGTGCGCCGCGACGCCATCGGTAAGGTGCGTTGGCCAGCATATCCCCCACCTTACCTGTTGGGGCATTAGCCCGCCCCCGAGGACGTCGTCGAGGCCCTGGGACGATATGGTCAGTGACAGCTAGCACTCATTCCGCTCCGCACGATCATGATCGCCACATGTACTATCGCTGTCTTGCGCGACGACGTCAGTCTCGGCGCGCAGTAGCTCGCGGAGGATCGCAGTAGCTCGCGGAGGATCGTCGGTTGAATGAGGGTGGTGGCCCGGCGCCAAGCCGGCCACGTCTTGCGATCGCCGTCCTGGTTGTACTCGTCGCCGGTCTAGTCGCGCTCGGCCTCGTCTTCAACCGGGTCGCCGGCAAGGACTCGAGTGCGGGCCTCGCCAACCCGGCGCCTTCGCCCTCCACTCAGGCGAGCGCCACGCCCTCGCCGACAGCGACGCCGACCCCCGCCCCCGCCACCATGGCGTACGCCGACTGTTCGAAGGCAACCTTCGGGCCGCCGCTCGCGCCTATGAACCCGCCCGCCGACCTCCATAAGTACCCGGCGCCGCCGGCCCTGGAGATCGACACCGCCAAGCTCTACCAGGCGACGGTCAGCACCTCACGAGGGAAGATCGTCCTCTGCCTGC
>DASXNK010000014.1 GCA_036495095.1 Candidatus Dormiibacterota bacterium
GCGTACCGGCCCGAGGACACCCTGCCGCCGGCGCCGCAGCGCCACAGCCCGCGGGCCGCGGCGGGCTGAGCCCCGGACCGGGACGGCGGCCTATCATCCGCCGCTCATGAGCGCGCCGGCCGGCTCCCCGATCAGCGAGGACCTGCTGCTGCGCATCTACCGGGTCGCGGTGCTCACCCGGGCGCTCGACCACCAGCTCTGGCTGCTCACCCGCCAGGGCCGCGCCGGCTTCGTGCTCACCGGCCGCGGGCACGAGATCGCGCAGATCGCCAGCGCCGCGACCCTGCGCCGCGGCCACGACTCCGCGTGGCCCTACTACCGCGACATGGGCGTCGGCCTCGCCCTCGGCGTGACCCCGTACGAGATCCTGCTCGGGGCCCTGGCCCGCGCCGCCGACCCCCACTCCGGCGGCCGCCAGCTGACCATGCACCTCTCCAGCCCGAGCCTGCGGATCGGCAGCGTCTCCAGCGCGATCGCCGCCCACCTCCCCCACGCGGTCGGGGCCGCCTACGCCGCCCGGGTGCGGGGCGACGACAGCGTCGCGGTGTGCTGGTTCGGCGACGGCGCCGCCAGCGAGGGCGCGACCCACGAGGCGATGAACCTCGCCGGCGTCCACCGGCTGCCGGTGGTGTTCATCTGCGAGAACAACGGCATCGCGATCAGCGTGCCGCTCGCCCTGCAGATGCCGGTGGAGCGGGTCAGCGACCGCGCCGCCGCCTACGCCATGCCGGGGGTGAGCGTCGACGGCACCGACGCCGAGACCGTGTACACGGTCACCCGCGCCGCGGTGGAGCGGGCGCGGGGCGGCGAGGGCCCGAGCCTGCTCGAGCTGCGGGTGCCCCGGATCACCCCGCACTCCTCGCAGGACGACGACGCCTATCGCAGTGACGCGCAGCGCGCCGCCGCCGCCGCCGCCGACCCGCTGCCCCGGCTCCGCGAGACCCTGGTCGAGCGCGGGCTGCTCGGCCTCGACGAGGACGAGGGGATGGTCCGCGCCGCCCGCGAGCAGGTGATCGCCGACGAGGACCTCGCCCTCGCCATGCCCGACCCCGCGCCCGAGCGGGCCCGGCGCTGGCTGCACGCCGGCGACCCGCCCCACGGTGGCGCCGTCCTCCCCGCCCGCTACGCGGGGTGGGCGGGGGTCTTCGGTGACTGAGCCGGCGGCGGGCCGGACGATGGTGCAGGTGCTCCACGACACCCTGCGCGCGGAGATGGCGCGCGACCCGAGCGTGGTGGTGCTGGGGCAGGACGTCGGCGTCAAGGGCGGGGTGTTCAAGGTCACCGACGGGCTCCAGGCGGAGTTCGGGCCGGTGCGGGTGCTGGACACGCCGATCTCCGAGATCGCCATCGCCGGGGCGGCGATCGGGGCCGCGATGATGGGGCTGCGACCGGTGGCCGAGTTCCAGTTCGCCGACTACATGCACCCCGCCTACGACCAGATCGTCAACCAGGCGGCGACGATGCGCTGGCGGAGCGTGGGCGCGTGGTCGGTGCCGGTGGTGTTCCGCGCCCCCTGCGGCGGCGGGGTGCGCGGCGGCGTCTATCACTCGCAGAGCATCGAGGCGCTCTACGGGCACATCCCCGGCCTGAAGGTGGTGGTCCCCGCCACCCCCGGCGACGCCGGTGGGCTGCTGCGCGCCGCCATCCGCGACGACGACCCGGTGGTGTTCCTCGAGCACAAGGCGCTCTACCGCCGCGGCCGCGAGGTGGTGACCGGCGACACCGAGGTCATCCCCATCGGGGTCGCCCGGGTGGACCGCGCGGGCGGCGACGTCTCGGTGATCACCTACGGCATGGGTGTGCACCTCGCCCGCGAGGCGGCGGAGCGATGCGCCGCCGAGGGGGTGGAGACGGAGATCGTCGACCTGCGCACGGTCTCGCCCTTCGACCGCGAGGCGGTGGCCCGCACCGTCGCCCGCACCGGCAAGGTGCTGCTCCTGCACGAGGCCAACCGCACCATGGGCCCGGCCGCCGAGATCGCCGCCTTCATCGCCGAGGAGCTCTTCACCGAGCTCGACGCCCCGGTGCTCCGGATCGGCGCCGACGACTGCCACCTCCCCTACAACGCCTCCGAGGAGGCCGCGATCCTTCCCGATGTGGGCCGGGTCACCGGGGCGATCCGCCGCCTCGCCGCCCACTGAGGAGGCCCGGACCTCACCCGGTGTGACGGCGGCCTAGCCGCTGTGGTGATCGGCGCGGTCCCCGTGACAGACCGGCGGTTCGAGGTGACCAGCGGGTCTCGGAGGTCCCGGTGACGGCGCCGCCGGGGCACACTTCGGGACGTCGGCGCCACTGACAAAGGCAAACCCTCCGCGAGGGGGGGACGCAAAGCCACGGATCTCTCGCAGACCGCCGGGTTACCAAGGGTCGCCAATCGGGGCCGACAGCACGGAGTGCTGCCATGCCCCTGCGCACGCTGTTCACAGCGCTCGCGGCCGCCGGCTCGTTTGCCGGTGCCTTTGCCTACGTCCACGCCGGTGTGGTGTCGCCCGCCTCCGGCCTGATCGCGTCCGCGGTCACCACGGTGAGCCATGCCACCGACCGCGCCAGCGTCAAGGCGGTCACGGCCACCCCCGCCCCGACCGCGGTGCCGACCCCGGCGCCGACCCCGCTGCCGACCCCGGTCCCGGTGGTGCAGCGGGCGGCCTCCGCCCCGGTGCGGGTGCCCGCGCCGGTGGTGGTCCAGCGAGCGCCCGCCCCGCCCCCCGCGCCGGTGGTGCTCCGCAACCAGCTGACCAGCGGCGACGGCACCCTGCACACCGCGGTCGGCGTCTACAGCGACTGCTCCGGCCGCAGCGAGCTGACCCACGCGATGGCCGCCATCGACACCTGCATCCCCGGCCCGCAGTACTTCGTCGGCCACAACGCCGGCGTGTTCACCCCGCTGATGCACATGGGCGTGGGCTCGATCATCACCTACTACGACGGCGGTGCCACCGCCCACGTGTGGCGGGTCGTGTCGGTGCGCGGCGACTGGCGCTCGGCCAACGGCGTGCCCCCGGCCACCGAGGGCGACGTGGTCGCCCAGTTCCAGACCTGCGTCGTCCCCGACGGCTCCATCGACCGCATCCTCGACGTGGTGCCCGCCTGATCCACGGGCGACTAGGGGGATGGGGGCCCCGAGCGAGCCTCCACCCAGGCGACGAGCGCGCCGGCGTCCTTCGTGTTGATGACCGACGTGGCATCAACTCCGCAGGCGGCGGCGCGTTCGCAGCCGATGATCTGCCAGTCGAGCTGGCCGGGCGCATGGGCGTCGGTGTCGATCGAGAACCGGCAGCCGGCCTCGACGGCGAGGCGCAGCAGCCGCTTCGGCGGGTCGAGCCGCTCGGGGCGGCAGTTGATCTCGACGGCGACGTCGTGACGGCGGCAGGCGTCGAAGACCGCCTCGGGGTCGAAGGTCGACTCCGGGCGTCCCCTCCCCCTGACCAGCCGTCCGGTGCAGTGGCCGAGCACGTCGGTGTGGGGGTTGGCCACCGCCGCCACCATCCGCCGGGTCATCTCCTCGGCGGGCATGCGCAGCTCGGAGTGGACGCTGGCGACGACCAGGTCGAGCTCGGCGAGCAGGTCGGGCTCCTGGTCGAGCGAGCCGTCGTCGAGGATGTCGACCTCGATGCCGGTGAGGATCCGGAAGGGGGCGAGCTCGGCGTTGAGCTCGGCCACCACCTCGAGCTGCTTGCGGAGCCGCTCGGCGGTGAGGCCGCGGGCCACCCTGAGCCGCGGGGAGTGGTCGGTGAGCACCATGTACTCGTGGCCGAGGGCGCGGGCGGCGGCCGCCATCTCGTCGATGGGGCTGCCCCCGTCCGACCAGTCCGAGTGCACGTGGCAGTCGCCGCGGAGGACGGCGCGGAGCTCGGCCCCGGCCGTGGCGACGGGCGTGCCCTCGGTGGCCTCGAGCCGGCGCAGGTACACCGGCACCTCGCCGGCGGCCGCCTCGGTGATCACCCGGGCGATCACCTCGCCGACGCCCGGCAGCTGCTGCAGCGTGCCCTCCCCGAGCCGGCGGTCGAGCTCGCCCTCCGGGAGCCCCTCGACGGTGGCCGCCGCCCGGCGGAAGGCGCGCACCCGGTAGGAGGGCTCGAGGGCGCGCTCCAGCAGGAAGGCGATGCGCTTGAGGGCGGTGGCGCACTCGGCGGCTGCGGTCACCCCTCAGGTGTACCGCAACCGCCGGGTCCGCCGCAGGCTCACCTCACCTCCACGACCCCGGCCATGCCCGGATGGATGGGGCAGGTGTAGGGGTACCTCCCCGCCGTGGTGAACTTCAGCGAGTAGCCGCTCGCCGGCAGCGGCCTGCCCCCGAAGAGCCCGGAGACCGCCAGGCCGCTCGCGTACTCGCTGCCCGGCGGCGGGTTCGGGGCCGCGAAGACCAGCGGGTCCTCGGGGGTGAGCTGGCGGCCGAGGGCGATGACGTGGGGCTCGTAGCCGTCGTTCCTCCAGGTCACGGTGTCGCCCGCGGCGATGCTGACCGTGGTCGGGAAGAACTGGTTGAGGGTCAGCTCCTTGCCCACGGCACCGGCCTGGACGATCCCCGGCGCGGTGGTGGGCACCCCCGAGGCGACGGTGGCGGCGTCGGCCTTGTCGCCGCTGAGCTGGCGGTCGGCGGCGCTCCGCAGCGCGGTCGCGGTCTGGATGGGGCTGCCCTGGGGCACCACCGTCAGCGTCGCCGCCATCGTGGGATGGAGCAGGCAGATGAACCGGTAGGCGCCGGGCCTGAGGTCGGAGGCCAGCGGCAGGACCGCGGTCTGGCCGCCGACGAAGATCCCGCTGTTGTAGTAGGGCTGTCCGGAGAAGGGGCCGGGAAGGGTCACCACCGGGGCCGGCGTGCCCGCGGGCGCGGGCGGCGGCGCCCCGGCGGGCGCACCCGGGCAGGCGGTGGTGGTGGAGGTCACCGGCTCGCTGCTGAGGCAGGGGCCGCCGGAGATGGCGGTGAAGCCGATGCCCGGGTTGATCAGCGGCGGCTGGTTGGAGTGGTCGGGCACCACCCCGAAGGTCACCGTGTGGGGCGTCCCCTGGGTGGGGTTGACCATCCGGAGGGTGTCGCCGGCGTGGGCGCTCAGGGTGGCCGGATAGAAGGCGAGGAAGTCGCGCTCGGGATGGCTGGCGTCGGCCCCGCCGACGTTGACGCTGAGCGTCGCCGGACCCGACGGGACGCTGGTCGGTGCGTTGGTGACGCCGCCGCCCCCTCCCCCGCCACCGCACCCGGCGAGCACTGCGGTCGCCGCCACGGTGGCGACCCAGCCCGAGCCCCCTCGCCGTCGATCCATCGTTCGACCTCCACACGCTGACGGCGGCGCCCCCGGTCCGCGGCGCCGATGATGCACCACTGCCCGGGCGAGGGTGGCGCCGGGGGTGTGCGTAGGAAATCGGTGGGGTCGCGCGTCGAAGTGGAGACGCAACCGCGTCCCTCCCCCGGGGGTGGGGGAGGCGCAGCAGCCGAGGGCCCGGCGGGGCCCCCCGGAGGACCCGCGATGAGCAGCCCGGAGCCGACCCGGCTCGACACGGCGCACCCGGCGCTGCGCTCCCTGCGCGCCGCCCGCCGGGACCTCGACGTCGCCGTGGACATCCTCGACCAGCTGGAGCCGGGCACGGCGCAGCACCGGCTCGCGGTGCGGGCCTGGACCGACGTCCGCCGGCTGATCCGCAGCCTCGCCACCGGCAGCGACGAGGGGCTCGAGGACGCCGACGTGCCGGTGGCCTCGATCCGCACCTCTCAGGACCGCAAGCTGCAGCGCGCCAGCGGCGCCTGACCCTCACTCTCCTGCGGACGGGCGCGCTACATTCGAGCGTGCCATGGACAGCGAGCAGGACGAGCGAGCGCAGCGGGAGCAGCCGCCGCCGCCCCGCCGATTCACCAGCTCGATCCGGCTCAGCGAGCCCTCCCGCCGCTCGCAGGTGCTGATCTGGCTGTTCATCGGCCTCTCCGGGGGCGCCGTGGTCCTGGTGGTGCTCCTCTACTACACCTCGGGCTTCGGCCTGTGGTTCTCCCGCTGAGCCCGCGCTGAGCACCCTGCGCTACCTCGGCAGCCACTGGGACACGCTCCGTCCCCAGCTGCTCACCCACCTCCAGATCGTCGCCGTGGCGATGGCGGCGGCATCGGTCGCCGGACTGGCGACCGGGGTGCTGGCGGCGCGCCGGCCCCGGCTCGAGGCGGCGGCCCTCGGCGTCGCCGGGGTGATCCTCACCATTCCCAGCTTCGCCCTCTTCGGGATGCTCACCATCCTGCTGGGGATCGGCAACCCGGCGGTCGAGCTCGGGCTCGCCCTCTACGCGCTGCTGCCGATCATCCGCAACACCCGGACCGGCCTGGGGGCGGTCGACCCCGCGGTGGTCGAGGCGGCGCGGGGGATGGGGATGAGCCCGGCACAGGTGCTGCTCCGGGTCGAGCTGCCCCTGGCCCTGCCGGTGATCGTCGCCGGGCTGCGCCAGGCGACGGTGATGGTCGTGGCGATCGCCACCGTCGGGGCCACCGTGGGCGCCAACGACCTCGGCCAGCCGCTGCTCGAGGGCATCCGCGGCAACGACCGCGACGCCATCTTCGCCGGCGCGCTGCTGGTGGGCGCCCTCGGGGTGAGCGCCGACGCCCTCCTCGCCGCCCTCGAGCGCGGCCTCTCCCGGGGGCGCACCGCGTGATCAGCCTCGAGCACGTGGTCAAGCGCTACGGCGACCGGGTCGCCGTCGACGACCTCTCGGTGGAGATCGGCGCCGGCGAGATGGCGGTGCTGGTCGGCCCCTCCGGATGCGGCAAGACCACCACGCTGCGGATGATCAACCGCCTCGTCGAGCCCACCTCGGGGACCATCCGGGTGGACGGGCGCGACACCCGCGAGCGCGGCGTCGAGGAGCTGCGCCGGTCGATCGGCTACGTGATCCAGCAGGCGGGGCTCTTCCCCCACCTCACCGTCGCCGAGAACATCGCCACCGTGCCCCGCCTGCTCGGCTGGGACCGGCGGCGCATCCGGGCCCGGGTCGAGGAGCTGCTCGAGCTCGTGGGGCTGCCCCCCGCCGGCTACGCCGGGCGGCTGCCGCGAGCGCTCTCCGGCGGCGAGCGGCAGCGGGTGGGGGTGGCCCGCGCCCTCGGTGCCGACCCCCCGGTGCTGCTGATGGACGAGCCCTTCAGCGCCCTCGACCCGGTCACCCGGCTGCGTCTCCAGGGCGAGCTGCTGCGGGTGCAGTCGCTGGTCCGCAAGACCATCGTCGTGGTCACCCACGACATCGACGAGGCGCTGCGGCTCGGCGACCGGGTGATCCTGCTCCAGACCGGCGGCCGCCTCGCCCAGGTGGCGACCCCCGCCGAGCTCCTCGCCCACCCCGCCTCGGAGTTCGTCGCCGGGTTCCTCGGCGGCGACCGCACCCTGCGCCGGCTGGCGCTGATCCCGCTCGCCGCCGCCGAGCTGCGCTCCGCCGGCGGCACCGTGCCGGCGGAGCGGGTGGAAGCCGGGGGCAGCCTCCGCGACGCCCTCGAGGTGGTGCTGCGCTCCGCCGACGGCCGGGCCGCGGTGGTCGACAGCGGCGACCGGGTGGTCGGCATGGTCGACGCCGAGGTGATCCGCCGCGCGGCGGCGGCGCGATGAGGGCCCGGCGGCCGGGCGGGCTGCGGCTCGCGCTCCCCCCGGTGCTGGTCGGGGCGGCGCTGCTGCTGCTCTACCTCTGGGTGCACACCGCCGACGTGCCCCCGGAGGAGTCGGCGGTGCTCTCCCCCGACTTCATCGGCACCCGGCTGACCCAGCACGTCGAGCTCACCGTCGTCTCCTTCCTGATCGCCGTCGCCATCGCCCTGCCCCTCGGCGTGGTGGCGGCGCGCGCCGGACGGGGAGTGCGGCTGCCGGTGCTGCTCGCCGCCAACCTCGGCCAGGCGATCCCCAGCATCGCCCTGCTCGCCCTGGTGTTCACGGTGACCGGGTTCACCTTCCGCACCACGGTGATCGCCCTCGTGGTCTATGCGGTGCTGCCGATCCTGCGCAACACCATGGCCGGCCTCCAGGGGGTCGACCCCGACGCCGTCGAGGCGGCCCGAGGCATGGGGATGAGCCCCGCCCAGGTGCTGCTCCGGGTCGAGCTGCCGCTGGCCTCACCGGTGGTCTTCGCCGGGCTGCGGACCGCCCTCGTCCTGGTGGTCGGCACCGCCACCCTCGGCAACTTCGTCGGCGGCGGCGGGCTCGGCGACGTGATCGAGTCGGGGCTGACCGCCGCCGGCCTGGAGCCCGCCTCGCGTATCGTCGTGGTCGGCGCCGTCCTGGTGGCGGCGCTGGCGCTGCTCGCCGACTGGCTGCTGAGCCTGGTCGAGCGCGCCGTGGTCCCCACCTGGGAGGACGGATGAGATGAGACGCCCCCTCGCGCTCGCCGCGCTGACCACGGCCTCGGTGCTCGTCCCCGGCTGCGGGGGGAGCGGCGCGAGCAGCAGCAGCGGCGCCGCCGCCGGAGCGCCGGTGATCTGCATCATGTCCGAGTTCCGCACCCGGGCCGACGGCGTGCCCGGCCTGGCCCGCACCTACAACCCCGCCTTCGCCACCGCCACCTACAAGGACATCGGCAGCACCGCCGAGGCGGGCATCGCCAGCGGCCAGTGCGCCGCCGGCGAGGTGTTCACCACCGACTCGGCGATCGCCGCCGACAACCTGGTGGTGCTCAGGGACGACAGGGGCCTCTTCCCCCCCGACAACGTGGGGCTGATCGTCCGCTCCGCGGTCCTGCAGAAGCACCCCGGCATCGCCGCGATCATGGCGCCGGTCGCCGCCCGGATCACCACCGACGAGATCACCAGGCTGAACCGCGCGGTGGAGCTCGACAAGCGGGCGGTGAACGAGGTTGCCCAGCAGTGGCTGCAGCAGAACGGCCTCCTCGACGCCGCGCCGGCGGCCGCGGGGGCGGGCAGCGCGGCCTGCCCGGTGAGCGCGCTGGCGGTCGACGGCGGCGGCGCCCAGCTGAAGATCGGCAGCAAGCCCTTCGCCGAGGAGGAGCTGCTCGCCGCCATGACCCGGCTGGTGCTGGCCCGCCACGGCTACACCGTCGACGACAGCGTGCACGCCGCCGACCCCGCCATCGACCGGGCGCTGCGCGACGGCACCGTCGACATGCTCTGGCAGTACACCGGCACCGAGCTGCAGGAGTTCCTCGGGGTCAAGCACCCGCCCGCCGCGCTCGACGCCGCCTTCGAGGAGGCGCGCAGCCGCGACGAGGCGAGCGGCCTCTGCTGGACCTCCCCGGCGCCGATGAACGACACCAACGGGCTCGCCATCCGCGCCGCCGACACCGGCCGCTACGGCACCACCCTGACCGGGTTCGGGCAGTACCTGGCCAGCCACCACTGACGGCCCGTGGCCCGATCCCGGGACTACGCGATTGCGCGGTGTGGGGGTAGACTGATCCCCCACACGGGGGAGGCACCGTCCCCCACCACCCCGACTCCGGATGCCCGTGGACCAGACCGTCAACGACCTCACCATCCTCGCCGCCACCGTCAACGGATCGGGCAGCCAGTCGGCCAACCTGGTGCTCACCCGGGCGATCTTCTCGATGGGCGTGCCGGTGGCGCCGAAGAACGTCTTCCCCTCGAACATCGAGGGACTGCCCACCTGGTACGACCTCCGGGTCAGCGCCCGCGGCTACCAGGCACGGGGCGGCGGTCCCGACCTGCTGGTGGCGCGCAACCCGCAGACCTGGCTGCGCGACCTCGCCGCGGTCCGGCCCGGGGGCGCGGTGGTCCACGACGAGGTCCTCCCCAGCGCCGGCCAGCGCGACGACGTCGAGTACTTCCCGGTGCCCTTCGCGCGGCTGGCGAGGGCGCGGATCGTCAGCGACGCGCTGCGCAAGCAGCTCACCAACATGATCTACGTCGGGGTGGTGGCGGGCCTGCTCGGCATTCCCCTCGACAACGTGGTCGCGGGGATCGAGCGCACCCTGCAGTCGAAGCCGCGGGCCTGGGCGCCGAACATCGCCGCCGCCCGGGTGGGTCACGAGTACTGGGAGGAGCACTTCGCCGGCCGCCGGATCGGCCATGCGCTGCGGACGGTCGAGGGTGGCACCGACGGGATGGTGCTCGTCGACGGCAACCAGGCGGCCGCGCTGGGCTGCGTGATGGGCGGCTGCACGGTCACCGCCTGGTACCCGATCACCCCCTCCTCCAGCCTGTGCGAGAGCCTGATCACCTACGCCGAGCGCTTCCGCACCGACCCGGTGACGGGCGAGCGCCGCATCGCCGTGGTGCAGGCCGAGGACGAGCTCGCCGCGGTGGGCATGGCGATCGGGGCGGGCTGGGCGGGGGCGCGGGCGATGACCGCCACCAGCGGGCCGGGGATCTCGCTGATGGCCGAGTTCACCGGGCTGGCGTTCTATGCCGAGGTGCCGGTGGTGATCTTCGACATCCAGCGGCTGGGGCCCTCGACCGGGCTGCCCACCCGCACCTCGCAGGGCGACCTCGCCTTCGTCCACCGGCTCGGGCACGGCGACACCCGCCACCCGGTGCTGCTCCCCGGCACCGTGGAGGAGTGCTACGAGATGGCCCAGCAGGCCTTCGACCTCGCCGACCGTCTCCAGACCCCGGTGTTCGTGCTCAGCGACCTCGACCTCGGCATGAATCTGTGGATGTCGCGGCCGTTCGCCTACCCCGAGAGGCCCTTCGACCGCGGCAAGGTGCTGACCGCCGACGACCTCGAGGAGCTGGAGGGGAGGTGGGCGCGCTACCGCGACGTCGACGGCGACGGCATCCCCTACCGCACCCTGCCGGGCACCCGGCACGCCAGCGCCGGCTACCTCACCCGCGGCTCGGGCCATGACGACGAGGCCCGGTACACCGAGAGCCCGGAGGCGTACCTGCAGACCATCGACCGGCTCGCGCGCAAGCACGACGGCGCCCACGCCCTGGTGCCCGCCCCGGTGGTCGTGTCCGGCGGCGCGCCGCTGGGAGTGATCGCCTACGGCAGCAGCCACCACGCCGTGGTCGAGGCGCGTGACCTGCTCGCCGCCCGCGGCCTGCGGCTCGACTACCTGCGGCTGCGGGCGCTCCCCCTGGCACCGCAGGTCGCCGAGTTCGTCGCCGCCCACGAGCGGGTCTACGTCGTCGAGCAGAACCGCGACGGCCAGCTGCTCGGCATCCTCCGCGACGGCCTGCCCGCCGAGCTGGCCGGCCGGCTCCGCTCCATCCGCCACTACGACGGCCAGCCCCTGGCCGCCGGCGCGATCACCGAACCCCTGCTCGAGCTGGAGGCAGTCGCCGTCTAGATGTCAGCTCTCGCCCTCAACCGGATCGGCCTCGCCCGCGAGGCCTACAAGGGCGCCGCCTCGACGCTGTGCGCGGGCTGCGGCCACAACTCGATCACCAACCACATCGTCAAGGCGCTCCACGACCTGGGAGTCGAGCCCCACCGCCTCGCCAAGCTCAGCGGCATCGGCTGCTCCTCGAAGACCCCGGCCTACTTCGTCGACCAGGCCCACGGCTTCAACGGCCTCCACGGGCGCATGCCCGCGATCGCCACCGGCGCCGGGCTCGCCGACCGCGAGCTGGTGCTGCTCGGGGTGTCAGGCGACGGCGACAGCGCCAGCATCGGGCTGGGGCAGTTCATGCACCTGATGCGCCGCAACCTCGACTGCACCTACCTCATCGAGGACAACGGCACCTACGGCCTGACCAAGGGACAGTTCTCGGCCACCGCCGACATCGAGTCGGTGCACAAGCGGGGCACCGTCAACCACTACCAGCCGATCGACCCCTGCGCCGTCGCACTCGCCGTGGGCACCACCTTCGTGGCCCGCTCGTTCTCCGGCGACGGCCGCCAGCTGGTGCCGCTGATCAAGGCGGCGGTGGCCCACCGCGGCACCGCCCTCATCGACATCATCTCGCCCTGCGTGACCTTCAACGACCACGTGGGCTCGACCCGGAGCTACAGCTGGATCAAGGACAACGACGCCGGCCTCCACGACCTCTCCTTCATCCCCTACTACGAGGAGATCCGGGTCGACTACGAGCCCGACCAGGTGCAGGAGGTCGAGCTGTACGACGGGTCCACCCTGGTGCTCAGCAAGCTCTCCGAGGACCACGACGCCACCGACCGGGTCGGCGCCATCCGGCTGCTCGAGGAGAGCCGCGCCCGCGGGCAGCTGGTCACCGGCCTGCTCTACGTCGACGAGCACGCCCGGGACTTCGCCACCCGGGAGCGGCTCGCCGAGCGCCCCCTGCGCGACCTCGGCGAGGCCGAGCTGCGCATCGGCCGGGACGACTTCGACCGCCTCATGGCGGAGCTCATGTAGGCGCGATCGCGCTCGCGGCCCGATCCGCCCGCACGCGACCTCCCCCGCCGGGACTTCTGCGCGATGTGTAGGCTGGTCGGCCACGACACCGCCATCCCCTCCCGAGGAGGTCACCGCCCCATGAGCTTCGACACCGACGCGGAGACCGCGGAGCCGGTCACCCCACCCGGCTGGACGCCGCCGGCCCCCGGGGCCGCCCCGTCCTCCAGCGCCGCCCCCGCCCCCTCCCCGAAGCTTCTCAGCGGGGGGCTGAAGTACGGCCTGATCGTCAGCGGCGTCGGGGTGGTGCTGCTCCTCGCCGCCCTGCTCGCCACCATGATCCGCCTCCACAACGCGGACGCGGTGAGCGAGGCGCGCGCCGGAGCCTCCGCCGCCGCCAGCAGCTTCGCGAGCGAGCTGCTCACCTACGACTACCACCACGTCGACAGGGACTTCGGCGTGGTCGTCGACCATGCCACCGGCACCTTCAGGGCCAACTTCACCAAGACGAGCAAGGACCTCAAGGCGCTGATCACGAAGTACCAGGTGGTCTCCACGGGCAAGGTCGACGCGACCGGCGTCGCCGACGCCACCGCCGACAGGGCCACCGTCGTCGTCTTCGCCGACCAGACCGGCCGCAGCAGCAACAGCACCACCCCCCACATCGACCGCACCCGCCTCCGCCTCACCCTGACCCACACCGGCGGCAACTGGCTGGTGGAGAAGGTCGAGAGCCTGTAGTCGCTCAACCGGGGAAGCTGAGAGGCTCCAGATAGTTCATCGGATCCGCGGGACCGGTGGGGGTGTCGACCTCGAAGTGGAGGTGGGGGCCGGAGGAGTTGCCGGTCGAGCCGGAGTAGCCGATGACCTGCCCGAGCGTCACCCGGTCGCCGGCCTCGACGACGCGGCTGGAGAGGTGCCCGTAGAGGGTGCTGTAGTCGACGCCGGGGAGGTCGCAGGAGATCACGACGTGGATGCCGAAGCCGGTGGAGTCGTCGACCGCCTGGGTGACCGTGCCGGGGCAGGCGGCGCCGACGGCGGTGCCGCCGGGGGCGCCCAGGTCGATGCCGGTGTGGAAGTGGGGGCAGCCGCCGCGGGAGGGCTCGAGGCCGACGCCGGTGCAGCCGAAGGGCTGGGTCATGCCGGCGATCACCGGCCAGGGCAGGGCCGCGTCGGGTCCGGGGCGGCCGTCGTCGATCCACTCCTGGTAGGCGGCCTGCCGGGCCTCCACCTGGGCGACGTAGGCGGGGTCGTGGTTGTAGGCGAGCAGCGCCCGGCCGGGGTCGCCGGCGCTCACCCCGTCGGCGGCGAGCATCGCGGCGGCGGCGTCGATCTCGACCTCGGGCTTCCAGATGTCCGCCGCCTGGGCGCCCGCGGGGGCGTAGGCGGCGAAGGTGGCGGGCATCATCTGCATCACCCCCAGCGCCCCCGCCGAGCTGCGGGCGTCGGCGTTGTAGCCGCTCTCGGTGGCGCCGACGGCGAGGAGCAGGCTGAGGGGGACGTGATGGGCGTCGGCGGCGCGCTGGAAGTGGGCGAGCATCAGCGGCGGCGGCAGCGGGTTGTGGGGCGGACCGCCGCTGAGGGGGGCGCTCGCGGCGGTGCTGTGGGCATCGTCGTAGGCGGCCATCAGGGCGATGCCCGTCACCCCCAGGCCGGAGACGAGCATCAGCAGCATCACCGCCCGGCGGACGCCGTTCTTCTTCTTCCGGCGCATCAGTCCTCCGGGCCGTCGAGCACCTCGCCGCGCATCGCCCCGTCGGTGTCGACGATCGCCCACTCCGCCGGCTGCACGTCGAGCTTGACCACGAAGGAGCGCTCGCCGACCCGCCACAGCGCCCAGGCGCGGCCCAGGCTGCGGACATACTCGACCTCGGTCGAGCTGAGGCCGAGGTGCTTCTGGAGGAGCGGGATCTCACCCGGCTCCTGGTTGAAGATCACCTTGGTGGCGCAGTCGGAGAGCAGGCCCCGGACGCTCGCCATGGTGCCGTCGGCGGCCTCGAGGTCGCTGAGGCGGTGGAGCACGGCGACGTTGGCGGTCGAGGTGGCCCGGCACAGCTTCCACTGCGCCTGGAACCACTCCGCCGCAGCTCGGTGGCGGAGCATGAACCACGCCTCGTCGGCGACGAAGAGCTTGTAGCCGGGGCGCCGGGAGACGATCGCGAAGAGCCAGGCCGCCGCGAGCGCGAGGGTGACCAGCCGCTGCTTCTCGGCGGTGAGGGTCTGGGTCAGCCGGCGCAGGTTGAGGGCGAGGAGCGGGGCGTTGAGGTCGACACCCGCCGAGGTGGGCGCGTCGAAGAGGGCGCCGGCCGGGCCGTGGATGTAGTCCCAGAGCGCGTCGGCGGGGTCGCAGGTCACCGCGCCGCGAGCGGCGAGCCCGGTGTGCACGTCACGCAGGGTCGGGTTCGGGCAGCTCTCGACCACCTCGCGCACCACCTCGCTGACGATGCGCAGCTCGGCGGGCTTGAGCGGCCGCTCCAGCATCACCGGGAGCACCGCGCGCATCAGCAGCTCGCGCTCGCGGGTGGGGTCGAGGCCGGTGGCCGAGGTCAGCTTCTCGTCGAGCGGGTTGAGGCGCAGCGCCCCGCCGGTGGCGAGCCGCAGCGGCTCGACCCCGAAGGCGCGGGCCAGCGGGGTGGTCTCGCCCTTGGGGTCGAGGTAGATGGTCGAGTAGCCGACCACGTTGAGCCGCCGCGAGAGCGCCTTCATCAGCGCCGACTTGCCGTAGCCGAGCCGGCCGATGACCAGGATGTTCGGGTCGCCGATCACCCCGTCGAGGTACATGCGGATGGGGTCGTAGTAGAAGGGGGAGCGGCTGAAGGCGTCGGTGCCGATGTACACCCCGGCCGAGCCCAGGCTCGACTCGGCGATGAACGGCAGCAGCGCCTGCAGGCTGGCGGTGGTGGCGCGGTGCGCCACCCGCCGCGGCGGTGGTACGCGGGTGGAGAGCGCGTCCATCAGAGGCCCCGGCAGAGCGGCAGGGTGAAGGTGAAGGCGGGACCCTGCTCGCCCACCAGCCGCTGGAGGTCGAGGTGGGAGCGCAGCGCGCAGTCCTCGACGTCGGCGATCGCCGCCTCGAGCGCCTCCGGGCCCTCGGCGGAGACGGTGATGTACCCGGCGTAGACGAACTCGCGGTGCCCCTCGGCGAGCTCCTGCTCGCGGCGCTCGATGCCCATCCGCTGGTTGCGCCGGGTGGCGGTCTCGATGAAGCCGCGGGACGCCCGCATCTGGGCGTCGCCGAGGTCGGCGGTGCGCGCCGACTCGGCGGCGCGGAGCGCCTTGCTGGGGGGCACGGGCTGGAGCACGATGCTGTAGCAGTGCGCCGCCCGGGCCTCGAGGATGAGGGGGATCTGGAAGCCGCAGTCGACCGGCAGCCGGGGGAAGTGGCGCACCGCGAAGCTGACGTGGCAGTACTGCTGCGCCTCGTAGTGGGTCGCGGTCTCGCGCTCGTAGGAGGGGCTCACCGAGTCCCAGCTGACCTCGTGGCCGTCGTGGAAGCGCCGCGCCTCGGGGTCGTAGGCGTTGCGCACCACCGCGGCCACGCCGCCCGGGCTGAGCACCGCCGCCCCGGGGAGGATCTCGTGGAGCTCGGCCTTCAACCGCTCCACCTCGGCGGCGAGGATGCTCATCGCGCCCATGTCGACGTCACCCCCGCCGCGGCGGGCCGCCTGCCGGCGGCCGATGCGGGTGAGCGAGACCTGCACGACCACGAAGTTCTCGTGCTCGGTCGGCGGCCGGCGGTCGATCTGCTCGGCCAGCGCCTCGTCGAAGAAGGGCGACCCGGGGTCGGCGTGGCGGGCGAACCAGCTGCGGTTGTCGCGGGCGGCGCCCGGCGCGGTGCGGTGGAGGAGCTGGATGCGCGAGAGCGCCGAGTGCTCGCGGACCAGGCTGCCGAGCACCAGGCCCCAGCGGTTGAGCTGGTTCACCCGCTCCTCGACCGAGCGCAGCACGAAGGGCATCGCCCCGAGCTGCATCAGCGCGCAGTAGGTGACCTCGCCCGCGGCCTGCTGCTCGCGGAGGATGCCGTAGCGGCGGCCGCCGCGTTCGAGGGTGAGCAGCGCCACCTCGGGGAGGACGTGGCCGATGGTCCGGGGGTCGCCACGCCGCCGGGTCGTCCGGGTGCGGGTGGCGTAGCCGGCGAGGATCAGCGCCCAGTCGTCGACGTGGTGACCGTTGATCGGCACCAGGGCGAGCACCGCCGCGCCGACGCACCAGCCGCAGACCACCACCGCCCCCAGCGCGCGGGGCACGAAGTGCAGGCTGAGCAGCCCGAGCACCAGCCCGCCGATCATCACCGCGAGCTGGGGGAACCGGATGCCGAGGAAGACCCCCGGGGAGTGGTGGGCGGGGAAGACGAAGCGCGGGGCGGAGGTCTCGGTCCCGCTCCCCTCGGCGGTCTCGACGCTCATCTCCGCACTCCCTTCACGAGCCCGGCTGGACGCGCGGGCGCAGCGGCGGCGGCGCCGGGTTGCGCGGCCCGTCGGTCGCCGGGGGGTGCTCGAGCGGCGCCATCGCCGGCGCGGCCACCCGGGTGGGGGTGGGCACGGCGCCGCCGACCGGAACCGGCGGCCGGTGTCCCGCCGCCGCCGCCCCCGACTCCTGCGGGGTCACCCCGGCGGGCTCGGGGGGACGGCTGCGCTCCGGCTGGGGACGGTAGACCGCGGGCGCGGTCAGCCGCGGGGCCCGGGGGCGGCTGCCCTCCTCGGCATCGCGGCGGTGCATCTGGCCGATGCCCCAGGCGACACTGCCGGCGGCGGCGTCCCCGGCCCCGCCCATGGCGCTCGCCGGCCCGTGGGTGGCCGCCCGGCGGCGCACCAGGCCCATCGTCTCCATCTCGGCGAGGTGGATGCCGCGGAGCAGCGCCCACGGGGTGAAGGCGACCATGCCGAGAAGCACGGTCGCCGAGGTGATCGCCAGCCAGTCGGGCACTCCCTGGAGGCCGAAGGCGAGGATCTGGAAGCCCACCGAGAGGAAGATCACCATCGCCAGCTTGGTGAGGATCAGCGAGGCGAGGTACTCGCCCATGCGCTTCGCCGCCCCCGCGGTGCGCGGGTAGATCGCCATCACCGCGACCAGCGGCAGGAAGACCACGAGCGCCTGGACGAGCACCAGCCGGAGCACCAGCCAGGCCACCACCAGCAGGGTGGTGATCAGCGCGAAGAGCGCGAGCACGGCGATCGCCGCCGCCTCGGGCACGCCGCCGCTGGAGTGGCTCTCGAGCATCTGGGTGAGCCGGTCGATCACCTGGGTGCTCGCCGAGCCCATGCTCGTCGCCCAGAGGCCGGCGATGGCGTCGACGCCCTGGACGAACCAGGCGACCAGGGGCAGGCCGGCGAGCGCGACCATCACCGCGGCGATCAGCCGGCTCAGCACCGCCGGTCCGGCGCCACGGATGCCTCCCGCCATGTGCTCGAGCAGGGCGAGCGCGACGAACGCCACCACCAGGCCGAGGGCGAGCGCGGTCATCTCGCTGTAGGCGGGGTTGACCACGTGCCAGTTGGGCTCGAGGCTGGGCGAGAGCAGCGACTGCTTGAGCCAGCCGAGGGTGGTGACCACCCCGTCGACGAGGAAGCTCTGGACGTGGTCGAGGGCGCCGTGGGCGACGTAGCCGGCGGTGCGGCGGGCCAGGCTGGGCGAGGACGCGGGCGGCGGCGGCGCCATCGCCGGCAGCGGCTGGGGCGCGGCCGCCGGGGCCATGTCGGGCGCCGCCACCGGGGGCGGCTGGACCGGCCCGGGGGCGAGCGCGGGTCCCCCGACCGGGGCGGGATGGAGCATCCGGTGGAGCACCCCGGGACGCTTCGGCGCGGCGGCTCCGGGGCTCGCGGGGGGCGGCGCGGACGAGCCGTCGGTCTGGGTGACGGTGCAGTGCGTCGTCGGCCAGCCCCAGGTGCAGCTGATGTCGTCCGCACGCACCGCCTGCGCAGGGCCGGTGCACAGCGCCGCCACGGTGGCGAGCAGGGCGGCGAGGACCACGGCCGCGAGGTGACGGCGCGTGGCCGGGACCGGCCTCATCAGTGGCCGAACAACCCGGTGAGCGAGTTCGCGATCGCCGCCGCGGCGTAGAGCAGGGCTCCCGACACCACCGCCATGAAGGTGGTCGCCTTGCCCCGCTGCGCGACCATCACGTTGTGGCTGGCCGAGCCCACCAGGGTCATCAGCACCCCGGCGGCGAGGGCCACCCCGGCGGCGAGGATGACCAGCGCCGCAAGGTTCCCCCCGACGTGGTTGATGGCGTTGCGCACCGGTTCGGGGAAGCCGTCCCAGCTGGGGTTGACGTCGACCTTGGTCACGTCGCCGAGGATCATGGGTGTTCCTCTGGAGTCGATGCGGCACGGCCCTCGGTGAAGCCGTCCGCGATGAGGGCTGCGAGTTCCAGGTAGCAGTCGCGGGTGCGGTGCTCGAGCAGGTCCCACTGGAGGGTGCCGCCGGCGGCGAGGTGGCGGTCCCAGGCCACCCGGTGGGTGGCGCGCACGTGGGGGGCGAAGAACTCCTCGAGCCGGCGCACGTCGACCAGGGTGTCGTTGCGGACCGCGTTGACCACCACGATCACGTGGCGGCGGCACCAGTCGGCGCCGCGGGCCACCACCAGGTGGTCGAGGGTGAAGCCGGCGATGCGGCCGGCGTCGAGGCTGGGGGCGCTGACCAGGATCACCTGGTCGGCGCGGCGGCGCAGGAAGTACGAGGTCGCCGGGCCGAGCAGGGCGGTGCCGAGGTCGGCGTAGATGATGCTGTAGAAGCGGGTGAGCACCTCGAGGGCGCGGCTGTACTCGGCCTCGCCGAGCTGGCGGGTCACCGCCGGGTCGAGGGGGGCGGCGAGCACGTCGAGGCGGGACGGGTGCTGGATCAGGTAGCGCCATGCCTCCGCCGCCCGGGTGATCGAGCCGGCGTTGGCGAGCAGGTCGGTGATCGTCGCCGGCGGCGGTTGGGGGGAGACGCGCCCCGCCAGCGAGCCGGCGTCGGGGTTGGCGTCGATGACCGCGAGCCGGTCGGCGCGCACCAGCGCGGCCGCCACCGAGGCGCCGAGGGCGACGGTGGTCTTGCCCACCCCGCCCTTGCCGGCGGCGCTGGCGATCACCGTCGGGGTGCTCACCGACGCCCGCGCCCGCAGCGTCACCGCCTGGCGCCGCTGCTCGTTGCGCGAGAGCGGCGGGATGTAGCGGTGGCCGCTGGCCTGCCAGACCGCCCTCCGCCAGCCCGCGGCGGGAGGCATCGCCGCCGGCTTGAGGAAGCTCTCGGCGGCGAAGTCGACGGCGGCGCGAGGAGCCTGCGGGAGCTCGCGGGCGGGCGCCGCGGCGGGTGCGGACGGGGGCGTCGAGCGCGCCGCGAAGGCGTCGACGATGCCCCCGGGATCGACCCGGACCGTCTCCGGCTCCCGCGGCCGCACCGGCGGAGGCGGCCCGACCGGCGCCGGGGCGGGCTCGAGCACGGGCGGGGGCGGCTCCTCGATCGCGACCGGGGGCGGGGGCGGGGTGGGTGCCGGCGCCGGCGCGCGCCGAGGAGCGCTGGGCGCCGCGGCTCGGAGCGGCAGCGCCTCGTCCTCGACGGCGGCGGCGTCGACGTCGACCTCGGGAGCCACCGGCACCACCACCGGGCGACGGCCGTTGGCGGCGCGGCCGACCACGTCCTGCTGCTGCCTGGTCGCGGGTGCCCGGAGGGGCCGGTCGTCGGAGCTGTAGAGGGTCACCTCGGGGTCTCAGTCCCATCCTCGGGTCGACGGTCTCGCCGTCTGCTGGCATGCCGGCTCGAGGAGGCGTCGGGCACGCGCGGCGGCTCACCGCCGCCCGCCGGGCACGTCAACGCCGCGGGCCCTCCTCGAGACAGGGGCGAACGTACGACGCGGCGGGCCGACAGTCAACACCCCACGATCGTCCCGATAGCCCCGATCGAGGCGTGCAGGCGGTTCTCACCCCTCCGTTGGAAACCGTCAATGACCACGGCCGGGCGCCGAGACGGGCCGCCGGGTGGCCGCGATATCGTCGCGGGGTGGATCACCGAGCCCACGGCGCGGATCCCCGGCGGCCGGCGGTGAGGGCCGGCGCCGTGCTCGGCGCACTGCTGACCCTCGCCGGCTGCGGCGCCGGCCCCCCGGCCACGCTGGTGGTGGCCACCCGCAGCCCGGCGCCGCCGCAGCCCGCCGCCTCCCCCGGGCCCCGCTCCGAGATGCTGGTCGCCGTGCTCGAGCGGCGCGGCGGGGCGAGCACGCCCAACCTGGTCGCGATCGTCGGGCTCGACGGCCGGGCCCGGGCCAGGGCCGGCTTCACCGAGCGGGCGGTGCCCACCCCCGGAGGCCTCACCACGGTGCTCCAGCCCGAGGCCCGGGTGGCCGGCGGCGCCGTCTACTACACCGACGGGCTCGGGGTGGTGCGCCGGCTCACGCCCGGGGGCGGCGACCCGGCCACGGTGGCGACCTTCCCGATCAGCTCCGACCAGCAGGCGGTCGCGGTCGTGGTCAGCCCCGACGGCGCGCGGCTGATGGCCACGGTGCTCACCGTCGAGCCCTGGCACGTGGACGTCGAGGCCGCCTCCGCGGGCGGGCCCACGGTCACGGTGCGGAGCATCGACGTGCCCGCCAGCGAGCCGGGCACGGCGCCGCGCCTGCTCCAGGTCGCCGGCTGGGACGCGATCGGCCCGGTGGCGCTCGCCGACGGCCTCGCCGCCCAGGCCCAGGACGACGGCGGCGGGCTCTGGCAGGGCCATCCCGCCCACCTCGACGGCCACGGGCTCGCCGGGCCGCCGCTGGGAGGACCGGCCTGCGGAGCCTCCTCCGAGGCGCCGGACGGAACCCTCCTCTGCCACGACGCGATCGGCGCGACCACCACGCTCCGCCGCCCCGACGGCTCACTGGTTCACCGCTTCACCCACACCGGCGGCGGCCCCCGCCTCTCCCCCGACGGCCGCCGGCTCGCCTACCGCCTCGGCGGCGGCCGCAGCGCGGTGCAGTCGTGGGACGGGTCCACCGTCGACCTCGCCCCCGGGTTCACCCCGTCGGGGTGGCTCGCCCCCGACCTGCTGATCGGCAACACCCGGGGCGACGAGCTCGCCTACGTCGACCTGACCGCCCCCGGCCGGGCGGTGGACATGGGGTTCCCCGGCGGCTTCGTGGGGGTGGTCCGGGGGTAGCCGCGCGTGGCGGCGGGGGCCCGGCCCCCGCCGCCACCTGGGTCAGAACGCGGGATTCTTCTGGAAGTACTCGTCGAGGGCGAGGATGCTGATGATCCCGATGTCGTCGCGGTTGCCGGCATCGAGGTAGTTGGCCCAGTACTCGGCGCCGCCGGCGTCGGAGCCGCGTCCGAGGTACTTCGGGTACCAGCTGTTCACCAGGCGCAGGTGGTACTCGTGCGAGAAGGAGAAGTTGTTCCCCATGCTCGAGCGCGGGGCGCCCGCGGCCAGCCGCCCGGTCCAGTAGTCGACCTCGGACTGCGCCGGGGTGCGGCCGAGCAGGTCGCGGTAGAGCGAGCGAACGAAGGTGGTGTCGTTGCCGGCGCCCTTCCGCGAGGTCGCGTAGTACTCGGGCGAGCCGCCGAAGAGACCGAGGATCGCCTCGTTGAAGACGCCGTGGTCGAGCTGGGCGACCCAGTAGGCGCGGCCGCCGGGATCGGGGGCGCGGAGCAGCATCAGCTCGTAGTCGGCGTCCACGATGTGGCCGTGGGCCTCGGTCGAGGCGACGAACGCCGCGGCGATGTCGGCCCGGCTCATGCCCCCCAGCAGCCGTCCCACCCAGTAGGCGATCTCCGAGTCGGCGGGCACCCGGGTGCGGCCGAGCACGTCGTGGTAGAGGTCGGCGACGAAGGCGTCATTGCGGGAGAGCACGGTCAGGTGCTGGATCGCGGCCGGGCCGGTCTCGCAGCGCCAGGGGAAGTGGGGCGCCGGCGAGCCCGGGCAGACGCTCGCCTCGCTCCCCTCGGGGGTGTACCCGCAGGAGCTGCTCGGGGTGCCGGTCGACCAGTCGTCGGCGTCGGAGTCGCCGTCACACTGGCGGGTGCCGGGAGCGGGGGTGGCGGGCGGCGCCGGCACCGCGACCGGCGGCGCCAGGCCGAAGTCGTGGAAGACGATCGGGTCGGCCGCGGTGGCCGCGTAGTAGTGCGGATGGCCGGGGATGCTCGGCCAGGTCTGCAGCTTCCCGTTCGGGTACATGTTGGACACCATCGCGCCGACGCTGCCGTCCCAGGTGACGGTGACGTCCGCCTGCTGCCAGCGGCAGGCGCTGCCGCCCTCGCAGGGGGCGTAGCCGGCGGGGTTGGCGGTGTTCCCGGCGGGGGTCGCGATCTGCTTCAGCCGGTAGTCGCCGGGGGGCACGTTGGTGAAGACCAGGCAGCCCTTGGTGGTGCTGGCGCAGTTCCCCTGCTGCAGCGGGCAGGTCGCCGACGGGCCGATGCCGCCGGGCGACGAGGCGCCCTGGGTGCCCACCGTGGCGGAGAACCCCTGGCCGTTGCTGAGGGTGTAGACCGCGCCGGAGAGACCGCTCTTGCAGGAGTCCATGGTCTGGACCACCACCTGGAAGGGCGCGTCGCCGATCGACGTCGGCGACACCGCCGCGCTCGCGGGCGCACCGTCGCCGCCCAGGGCGAGCAGCACCATGGCGATGCCGACCAGCAGGGTGACCACGGTCACGATCATTCGAGATGGGGTTCGCGTCATACCGGTCCTTCCTGTTCAGAGCCTGCCCGCGGCAGGCAGTGAGGGAGGGCTTGGCCCTTTGCTCTGTACATCTCCGCGCCGCCGCCGATCTTGCGCGCGGTGGCAATCGCGGCGTGCAGATGAAATCGGGATGAATCCTGGGAGAATCCCAGTGGGCGTGCGCACACGATTGCAGTCCGACTGCGAGCTGCGACGCCGGGCATGGCTGCCGCCGTCGATGCTGCGACAGCACGATGAACTCTCGCTGACACCGGCGGCCGTTCAGCACAAGTTCATCGAGACCGGCGAGACTGCTCGCATGCGCGTGCTCCTCGTCGAAGACGACCGCCGCCTCGCCGCCGCGCTGCGGCGTGGCCTGCTCCGCGAGGGCTTCGTCGTCGACCTCGTCGAGGAGGGCCAGGAGGCGATCGGCGCGGCCGCCGCCACCCCCTTCGACGTCATCGTGCTCGACGTCATGCTCCCCGGCGAGGGCGACGGGTTCACCGTCTGCACCGAGCTCCGCAACCGCCGGATCCGCACCCCGGTGCTGATGCTCACCGCCCTCGACGCGGTCAGCGACCGGGTGCAGGGGCTGAACGCCGGCGCCGACGACTACCTGGTCAAGCCCTTCGCCTTCAGCGAGCTGCTCGCCCGCCTCCGGGCGCTCACCCGCCGCCACCTCGACGACCGCAGCGCCATCCTGCGCGCCGGCGACCTCGAGGTCGACATGTCGGCGCGGCGCGCGACGGTTCGAGGAGTCCCGGTCGCGCTCACAATGAAGGAGCTGGGCATCCTCGAATACCTGATGCACCACCCTGATCAGCTCATCACCACCGAGCAGATCGAGGAGCACGTGTGGAACTACGACTACGTGAGCGGGTCGAACCTGGTGGAGGTGTACATCGGGAGGATCCGCCGCAAGCTGGGGGTGGCCGGCGTGCCCAACCCCTTCGCGACCGTCCGCGGCGGGGGCGGGGGGTACCGCTTCGAGCCGCAGCGGCTGTCCGCCGTTTCCTCCGCCGGACCCGGGTCCGGCTGACCGCGGTCTACGCGGGGGTCTTCGCGCTCGTCGCCTGCGCCGGCGCGGTCGTCTTCTGGGTGGCCTTCTCGCGCGCCGAGCTGGGCACGATCGACGCCAGCCTCCAGGCCCAGCAGCGGTACATCGCCGCGGCGATCCCCCGGAACCCCTCCGAGACGTTCGCCGACCGCGACCTCCTGCCCAACCAGAACCCGGTCGGCATCGGCATCAGCGCGGTGCTCCTCGACGACAGCGGGCGGCTTCTCGACGACTCCGGCCAGGCGCCGCCGGCGGGCCCGCTCGCGCCCATCGTCGCCGAGGTGCGCCGCTCCGGGCAGCTGCTGGACAGCCGCACCGTGGACGGCGAGCGGCAGCGGATCCTCGCCACCCGGACCCCGATCGACCGCGGCCGCACCGCCACCCTCATCCTGGTGCGCTCGCTGGTCGAGTACCAGGACACCATGGCGCGCACCGTCCTCTTCCTGGTGATCACGGTGGTGACCCTGGTCGGCGGCGCCTCGATCTCCGGGTACTGGCTGGCGGGGCGGGTGCTGCGCCCGGTCCGGTTCATGGCGGAGACCGCCCAGGACCTCAGCGAGCACGACCTCCACCGCCGCATCGAGCTCGACCTCCCCGCCGACGAGCTCGGCGACCTCGCCTCCACCCTGAACGGCATGCTCGGCCGCCTCGAGGCCGCCTTCAGCAGCCTCCAGCGCTTCACCGCCGACGCCGCCCACGAGCTCCGGGCGCCGCTGGCGCTGATGCGCACCGAGGTCGAGGTGGCGCTGCGCGCCGGGGTCGAGTCGGACGACGCCCGCCGGGTGCTGGAGACGGTGGGCGCCGAGGTGCGCCGCCTCAGCCGCACCGCCGACCAGCTGCTGCTGCTCGCCCGCGCCGACGCCGGCGTGCTCGAGCCGCTCCACGAGGAGGTGGACGTCACCGACCTGATCGAGGAGACGGCGGCCCGCTGGCAGCCCACCCTGGGGGTCGGCGGCATCGAGCTGCGCACCTCCATCCCCCAGGCCGGGGGCACCGTGGTCGCCGACGGCGGCATGCTGCGGCGGCTGCTCGACAACCTCCTCGACAACGCCGCCCGCTACACCCCCGCGGGCGGGCTCATCCGGCTCAGCGGCGAGGCGGTCGCCGGCGGATGGGTGATCTCCGTGGCCGACAGCGGGCCGGGCATCGACCCGGCGCTCCGTCCCCGGGTCTTCGAGCGCTTCACCCGGGCCGACTCCGCGCGGGGGCGCGACACCGGCGGGGCCGGGCTGGGGCTCTCGCTCTGCGCCGCCATCGCCGAGCTCCACGGCGGCAGCCTGGAGCTCGACGACACCCACACCGGCGCCCGCTGGCTGCTGCGGCTGCCCGCCGGCGGCGGCGCGTAGCCGGCCGGGCGACAGCCCGGGCGTTCCCGCCCTGCACCCACAGTCGCGCACTCATCGAAGCGCATAATCTCGGTGTCATGTCGGTAGTCGGGACCGGGCGCCGGGCGGTGCCCCTCGCGGACCGCTACGACGCCGCCGACTGCGGGGTGCTCACCGCCGCCGAGCGGGCCCGCTTCCTCGCGCCGGGCGCCTGGGAGGAGGGCGGCGGGGACCGCCTCCCTCCCGGCCTGCAGTGGCAGCTCCTCTACCGGCTCGAGCCCGAGCTCTACGACCGCCTCGCCCGCGCCGAGCGGCTGCACCCGGGGGTGGTCGGCTGGCTGCCCGGCCGGGTCGCCCGTGCGATCGAGGTGGGTGCGGGCAGCGGGCGTCTGACCGTCGCGCTGGCGCGGCGCTGCGCCTCCCTGCTCGCCGTCGAGCCCGCGGCGGGGCTGCGCCGGCTGCTGCGCCGCCGCCTCGCCGGTCGCGGCCTCGACCACGTCGGCGTACGCTCGGGGTTCGTCGACGCCATCCCCGCGCCCTCGGCGTCGGCCGACCTGGTGGTGACCGCCTCGGCCTTCACCCCGGAGCGAGCCCACGGCGGGGACGCCGGCCTCGCCGAGCTCGAGCGGGTCGCCGCCCCCGGCGGGCTGGTCGTGATCGTCTGGCCCAACCACCTGGACTGGCTGCGCGAGCGCGGCTACCGCCACCTCAGCTTCCCCGGAGAGATGGCCCTGGAGTTCACCAGCCTGGAGGAGGCGCTCGAGCTGAGCGCGATCTTCCACCCCGAGGCGGTCGACGAGATCCGCCGCCGCGGGTCGCACCGGGTGCCCTACGCGGTGGTGGGCAGGAACGCCCCCCGCGACCTTGCCTGGCGCCGGCTGCCGGGGTGAGGGTCGGGCTGCTCGCCCCGCTCGTCGCGGCGCTGCGCGAGCCCCAGATCGGCGGCGCCCAGGCGCTGGTCTGCGACCTCGCCGCGGCCCTCGCCGCCCGCGGCCACGAGGTCGAGGTGATCGCCGCCTCCGGCTCGAGCGTGCCCGGGATCACGGTGGTCGACAGCGGCGTCGACGCCGCCGAGCTGGCCGGATCCGCGTACCGCTGGGACGAGGGCAGCCGCGACAGCGCCGGCAGCGACCTCGCCTACCGGCGGGCGCTCGGGGTCGCCCGCGCCCGGGGCTACGCCGTGCTCCACAACCACGCCTTCGACATCGCCGCCGTCCGCGGCGCGGACGGGGCCGGGGCGGTGGTGGTCCACACCCTCCACCTCCCCCCCGACCCCGGCATGGCCGCCGCGCTGGGCGAGGCCCTCGGCTGGCCGCGACCGCCCACCGTCGCCTGTGTCTCCGCCGCCCAGGCGCGGGCGTGGCGCGCGCTCGGCGGGATCGAGGCGGTGCTCCTCGCCAACGGCGTGCCGGTGGAGGCGATCGGCTGGGCGGCGGAGGCAGGCGACACCGCCGTCTTCGCCGGGAGGCTGAGCCCGGAGAAGGGGGTCGACGACGCGGCGCGGATCGCGCTCGGCGCGGGGCTGCCCCTCGAGGTCTACGGCGCCGCCTACGACCCCGCCTTCGCGGCCCGCTGCCGGGCCCGCTGGAGCGGTCACCCCGAGGTGCGCTTCCACGGCGCGGTGCCGCGCCGGCTGCTGTGGGAGCGGCTGGCCCAGGCGCGGGCGCTGATCGCCCCCTCGCGCTGGGACGAACCCTTCGGGCTGGCCGCGGCCGAGGCCCAGGCCGCCGGGACGCCGGTGGTCGCCTACCGCAGCGGGGGCCTCGGCGAGGTGGTCGCCGAGGGCCGGTCGGGCCACCTCCTCGACCCCGGCGACGTCGAGGGCGCCAGCGCGGCGCTGCGCCGGGTGGGATCCACGATCGACCGGGCGGACTGCCGCCGCCACGCCGAGCGCCACCTCGACATCGCCGCCACCGCCGCCGCCCACGAGCGGCTGTACGCCGGGCTGCTGAGCGGCTGACCGGGGGCGCTCAGCCGGGGAGGAAGCTGCTCCCCGCCTCCAGACGGTCGCCGCGGGGGGTGCGCTGGCGGGGGACACCGGAGGCGAGCCGCCGCCACAGCGCCCGGTAGCTCGGGTACTCGAGCTCGGGGACCACCCAGCCGGAACCCACCAGCTCGGCGTGGAAGGCGGGCAGGTGGCGGAAGGGCACCCCGATGTCGACGTGGTGGGCGAGGTGCCAGCCGGTGTTGTAGGGCACGAACAGGAGCCGGGCGAGCCGGGTCTGCCGGACCACGTGGGTGGTCAGGCGGCGGTCGGAGGAGCGGCCCATGCCACCGTGCTCGGCGATCGCCCGCAGCCGGTTCGAGACCTTCCAGAGGCTCATCCAGGGGAGCAGCCAGCACACCGGGTAGAGCAGCGGCCGCCCCCAGGCGCAGGCGGCGGCGAACATCGCGAGCTGCACCGCCAGCAGCTGCCGGGCCTCGCGGCCACCCCCGATGGAGCGGCGGGCGGCGTGGAGCAGCGCCCGCAGGTTCTTGACCGCGGAGACGAGGAGGAGGTCGCGGGTGAGCTTGCGGCGCAGCGAGTCGGGGGCGACCGGGTAGCCGGCGTAGAGCCCGGCGTCGGGCTCGTCGGGGCCCATCTCGTCGCGGTGGTGGGCCATGTGCGCCCGCCGGTAGCTCAGCATCCCCTGGACCCCGGGGTAGGCGAGCAGCCAGCGGCCGCAGAGGTCGTTCATCCGCCGGTGCGAGAAGAGCAGCTTGTGGGCGGCCTCGTGACCGAGGATGTTCAGCTGGCAGTGCCCGCGGCCCATGACCAGGAACGCCAGGAGGTAGGACCACCAGGTGCCGATCCACCCCGCCGCCGCCACCACCCCCACGGTCTGGAGAAGCGCCCCGGCGACGGTGAGCGCATTGCGCGCGTCGGGGATGCGGCGGTACTCGTCACGAACCGGAGGGCGGGCCATCCCCCGGGCGTTGAGCCGCTCGGTGGGCAGGACATCGGGCAGGATCTCCGGGGCGGGCAGCATGGTCAGCGCCATGGTCCGCATATTACACTTACCAAACAGATGAGTCAAGAACGTAATACGGTCCTCTCGGGGCTGGGCCTGCGCCCCCTCTCGGCGCGCTCGGTGGTGGCGTCGGTGCTGATGGCGAACCATCCGCCGGAGCTGCCCGCGGCGCTGCTGGTGCGGCTCTGCGATCGCTTCCGGATCGCCCCCGGAACCACCCGCGTCGCCCTCTCGCGGATGGTGGCCGCGGGCGAGCTCTCTCCCGTCGAGGGCGGCTACCGGCTCGCCGGGCCGGCGCTGCTCGCCCGTCAGCGGGCCCAGGACGAGGCCCGCACCCCGCCGGACCGGCCCTGGGACGGCGACTGGCGGGTGGCGGTCGTCGTCGGTGGCGGCCGGATCGCCACCGAGCGTGCGGAGCTGCGGCGGGGCCTCTCCGGCGCCCGCTTCGCCGAGTGGCGGGAGGGAGTCTGGCTGCGCCCGGCGAATCTGCCCCGGCCCGATCCCGGGCTCGGCGGCGCCGAGGTCTGCCGCTGGCTCCTCGCCCGGCCGGACGACGACCCCGCCGAGCTCGCCGGCCGGCTCTGGGACCTCGGCGGCTGGGTCACCCGCGGGCGCGAGCTGCTCGCCGCCAGCGGGGCCGAGCCCGGCGACCTGCTCGCCGGCGACCCCGACGGGCCGATGACCGTCTTCACCGCCGCCGCCGCGCTGCTCCGGCACCTGCGCACCGATCCCCTGCTCCCCGCCGGGCTGCTGCCGCCGGGGTGGCCGGGGGACGAGCTCCGCACCCGGTACACGGCGCACGTGCGCTCCCTCGAGGAGCTGATCCACGACGTCCCTCGCGAGGCCGCCACCGGCTGACCGCGGCGCCGGCGTCACCGATCCGAAAGGTGCCGGGCCCCACGATGCGCCCATGCTGTCCGGTGCCGCGTCATGACCAGGGTGGGCCGCCTGCTCGGCGCCCGCGCGGGCGAGCGCCCCGACGCCGTCGCCCTCCTCGACGGCGTCGACGGGCGCCGGCTGCGCTGGCGCGACCTCGCCGCCCACGCGGCGCGGTGGGAGGAGCGCGCCGGTGAGAGCGGCCTGGCACCGCGACGCCGCGTCGGCCTCTCCCTCGCCGACCCGCTGAGCTTCGGCGCCGCCTACCTCGGCTGCCTCGCCGCCGGGCTGACGGTGGTGCCCCTCGACCCCCGCGGCACCCCCGCGGAGCTGGACGCCGCGGTCGCCCGGCTGCGCGTCGACGTGCTCGTCACCGGCCCCGCCGACGCGCCCGCGGCCGCGGCCGTGGAGGCCTGGAACGCCGACCTCGACGGCCCCCGCCGGGTGCGCCCGGCGCCGGCCGGGCCCCGTCCCAGCGACGCCGCGGCGCTGCGGCCCGCCGCCCTGCTGGCCAGCTCCGGCACCACCGGCGCCCCCAAGGGCGTGCCCCTCTCCGAGCGCCAGCTGCTCCTCGGCGCCGCCCGGGTGGTCCGTCACCACCGCCTCGGCCCCGGGGACCGGGGGCACACCCCGCTCCCCCTCTTCCACGTCAACGCCCAGGTGGTGGGGCTGCTCGCCACCCTGCTGAGCGGTGGCTCGCTCGCGGTCGAGGCCCGCTTCGACCGCGACGGGTACTGGGAGCGGGTGGCGGCGGCGGCTCCCACCTGGCTGAACACCGTGCCCGCGGTGCTCGCCGCGCTCGCCGAGCTCCCCGCCCCGCCCGAGGCGCTGGCGGCGGGGCTGCGCTTCGCCCGCTCCGCCTCGGCGCCGCTGCCGCTGGCGGTGCTGGAGCGCTTCGAGGCGCACACCGGCGTGACCGTGCTCGAGACCTACGGGATGACCGAGACCGCCGGGCAGATCACCGCGAACCCGGTCGAGCCGGGGTCGCGGCGCCCCGGCTCGGTGGGCCGGCCCACCGGGGTGGGGCTGTGGGTGGTCACCCCCGACGGCAGCCGCGCCGCCCCGGGCGAGCCCGGCACGGTGCGGCTGCGCGGCCGGGCGGTGGTCACCGATTACCTCGAGCTCACCGAGGAGGGCCCCGAGCGGGTGCGCCCGGCGCGCGACCCCGCCGGCTGGCTGCCCACCGGCGACCTCGGGGTCTGCGACGAGGCCGGGTTCGTCCGCCTCCTCGGCCGCGAGGACGACGTCATCAACCGCGGCGGCGAGAAGTTCCACCCCCTCGAGGTGGAGAGCGTGCTGCTCGACCACGACGGGGTGGCCTCGGCGGTGGTGGTGGGCGCTCCGCACCCGCGGCTGGGCCAGGTCGCGGTCGCCTTCGTCACCCTCCGGCCCGGCGCCCCGGCGGGGCTCACCGACCAGCTCGCCCGGACCTGCGCGGCGCGGCTGGCCCGCTACAAGTGCCCGGTCGAGATCCGCGTCGCCGCCGCGCTGCCGGTGGGGCCCACCGGCAAGGTGCGCCGCCGCCAGCTCCGCGCCGGCCTGGCCGCCTGAGCATGGCCGTGACCCCGCGGGCCCGCACCCACCTGCACGCCGTCGACCTGATGCGGGTGCTGACCGTCGCGCTGGTGGTGGGGGTGCACACCGTCACCCACTCGGCGGTCTCCGACAGCCTGGCCGCGGGGGCCTTGACGATCGTGCTCCACACCAGCCGCGAGGTCTTCTTCGTCCTCACCGCCCTGGTGCTGATGCACGGCTACGGCCGCCGCCGGGTGCGCTGGCTGGGCTTCTGGCGCCGCCGCTACCTCTGCGTCGCCGTGCCCTACCTGGCGTGGACGGTGATCTACATCGTCGCCGACGGCCACGCCGCCGACCCGCTCGGCTCCCTGCTGGCCCGGCTGGGAACGGACCTGCTCTTCGGCGGCGCCAAGTACCAGATGTACTTCCTGCTGGTGTCGATGCAGATCTACCTCTGCTTCCCGGTGATCCGCTGGGTGATCCGGGCCACCGCCGGCCACCACCGCCTGCTGGTCGGCGCCTGCGCCATCTTCCAGCTCGGCTTCGCGCTCGCCGTACGCCTGCAGTGGTCGCCCGGCGGCGTGATCACCGCCTGGGTGCACGGACCCGACGCGGTGCTCCCCAGCTACCTGCTCTACGTCATCGCCGGCGGCGTCGCCGCCTGGCACCTCGAGGCATTCACCGCGTGGACGCTGGCCCACCGCCGCCACGTCCTCGGCGGCGCCGCGCTGACGGCGGCGGCGGGGGTGGTCGTCTTCCTGCTGGAGCGGCTCGCGCTCGGCCAGACCACGGTGGCGGCCAGCGGCGTCTTCCAGCCCGTGGTGGTGCTCGAGAGCCTCGCGGTGGCATGGACGTTCTTCCTGGCGGGGAGCGTCTGGGCGGAGCGCGGGTCGCCGGCACGGCGGACGGTCCACGCCGTGTCCGACGCCACCTTCGGCGTCTACCTCGCCCATCCGCTGGTGCTGATGGGCATCTACTGGGCGACCGCCGCGACCGGGCTCTGGGTGGGGTCGCAACGCCTGCCGGCCGCCCTGGTCCTGTTCGTCGCCGTCGGGGTGGTGGTGCCGCTGGTGTACGCCGTCGCCGCCCTGCCCGCGCTGCTGCTGCGGAGCACGCCGCTCAGCCTCGCCGCCGGCGGCCGGCCCCGGCGGCGAGGGCGGACGGCCGCCCGGGGCCACACCACCGCGGACGCGGTGGCGGCCTGACCGGTGCGACGCCCGCTCCTGCTCGCCCTGCCGCTGGCGGCACTCGCCGCCGCCGGTCTGCTGGCCACCCGCCCGGCCGGCCCGCCGCGACCGTCGCACGGCGTCCCGGTCACCCGAGCCGTGGCCCGCGCCCCCCAACCGACCGCGACGCCCCGGCCCACCCCGGCGCCGCCGGCGGTGCCGGCGGCGCCGGCGGTCAGCGTCCACACCCTGCTGGTCGGCGGGGTGGCGCGGCAGTGGGAGCAGCTGACCCCCGGCGGCGGAGCCGGACCAGCCACCCCGATCCTGGTGGTGCTCCACGGCCAGAAGGCCACGCTCACCCTGGAGGTGGCGCGCGACGGTCTCACCCCCCTGGTGACCGCGGGCAGAGCCGAGCTGGTCTACCCCCAGGGGATCGGCAGCTCATGGAACGCCGGCGGCTGCTGCGGGCCCGCCTCGAGCCAGGGGATCGACGACCTCGGCTTCCTGCGCGCCCTGACCGCCCAGGTCGACCCCGGGCGGGCCCGACCCATCTTCCTGGTCGGGTTCAGCAACGGCGGCCGGCTCGCCTACGCGGCCGCCTGCGGCGACCCCACGCTGGTGGACGGCTTCGCGATCGTCGACGCGATGCCGCTCGGCTGCACCGTCAGCCGGCCGGTCACCATCCTCCAGGTCGACGGCACCGCCGACCCCGCCATTCCCTACCGCCCCGGCGACCCCGGGGGCGAGCAGCCCGACGCGACCACCCAGGTCGAGCGGCTGCGGGTGCTCGACGGCTGCCCGGCGACGCCGGCGACGGCGACCACCGGGAACCTCACCCTCGACCGCTGGAGCGGCTGCGGCAGCGGCGCCCGCCTCGCCTTCGCCACGTACCACGGCGGCACCCACAGCTGGCCCGCCGGCGACGCCACCACCCCGGGGGCGGGGCCGGTGATCTGGCAGTTCGTGAGCGGGCAGGCGTGGTGAGCACCACCGCCGCGCTCCACCTGGTGCGCCACGGCGAGAGCGGCTGGAACGCCGAGCGCCGGGTGCAGGGGCAGTCCGCCGCGGCGCCGTCGCTCACCCCGCTGGGACGCGCCCAGGCCCGCACCGCCGCCACCCTGCTCGCCGAGCTGGCGCCCCACGCCGCGCTGGTGGTGTCGAGCGACCTCCCTCGCGCCCGTGAGACCGCCCTCCTCGTCGCCGCCGCGCTGGGGCTGCCGCTGCGCTGCGACCCCGCCCTGCGCGAGCAGCGGCTCGGCGAGCTGGAGGGCCGCGGGCTCGACGAGCCCGACGGGGACGGCACCGTCGCCGCCGCCGTCGAGGCGCTCTGGCGCGAGCCCTGGCGGCGGCCCCGGGGGGGCGAGAGCATCGCCGACCTCCACCTCCGCGTCCACACCGCCCTCGCCCGGCTCGCCGGCGGCATGCCCCGGGGGCTGATCGTCGTCACCCACGGCGGGCCGGTCCGGGTGGCCACCGCCGCGAGCCTGGCGGCGGTGCGGCGGCTGCCGGTGGACAACGCCTCGGTGACCACCCTGGCAGTGCCGGTGGCGCCGGCGTGGTGGGGCCGGCGCGCCTCGTAGAGGCTCCCGTCGAGGTTGGCAGAAAGCTGACGGTCAGGGTCCTTTCGGCCACTGTCCCTGCGACCAGGCACGCCGTAGCCTTCGGGACATGGAGATCGTGCTGATGGTGATGGTCCTGGCGCTGGTGGTGGCCAGCCTGCTGTGGGGCGCCGACTCCCGCGACGGCCGCGACTGGCAGCCGCGGGCCGACTGGCAGCCGCGCGAGGAGATGACGAGTGCGAGGGCGCGGGCGGGAATGCGCTGAAGCCTTGACGGGCACCTCATTACGATATATCGTGATCCAACGTAAGTGATCGTTGGAGGTGGAGATGTCGACCCAGGTTCCCCCGTTCGACCCGTGGACGCAGTGGCGTCAGGGTGCCGAGCACCTTCGTGACCGCATCCACCACGCCCGCCACCACCGCGGCCCCGGCCGGCCGCCGTTCGGACCCGGCGGCTTCGGCCGCGGCTTCCCCTTCGGACCGCACTTCCCCGGCGGCGGCCGGCGCGCCGGCAGGGGCGACATCCGCGCCGCCATCCTCGCCCTGCTCGCCGAGCAGCCGATGCACGGCTACCAGATCATCCAGGAGCTGAGCGAGCGCAGCGGCGGCGCCTGGCGGCCGAGCCCGGGCTCGGTCTACCCCACTCTCCAGCAGCTCGAGGACGAGGGCCTGGTCCGGGCGGTCCAGACCGAGGCGGGGAGGCGGGTCCACGAGCTCACCGAGGCGGGACGCGCCGAGGCGGCCGCCTCCAACCGGGAGAGCGCTCCGTGGGAGGATGCCGCCGAGAACCGCGCCGGCGAGGCCGGGGGGATGCGCGACCTCCTCTTCCAGGTGGCCGCGGCGACCTGGCAGGTCGCCCAGGCGGGGTCGGCCCGGCAGCAGGCCGCCGCCGCCGAGATCCTCCGCGAGAGCCGGCGCCGCCTCTACCAGCTGCTCGCCGAGGACGCCCCGGAGCCCGATCAGCCGAGCCGGTAGATCGCCCCGGTGTCCGAGTAGTAGAGGGCATGGTTCGGACCCTGCCTGATGTCCAGCCTGCACTGGGGAGCCCCGGCCGCGACGGTCGCGGGGCTCCCCGGGGTGAGGATGCGCGCCCCGGAGTTGAAGGTGCAGAACACCAGGTGCCCGGCGTAGCCGGCCGGTCCGGCGGCGTCGACGAAGGTCGCCCCGGTGGGCACCACCGTCGACCCCTCGCTGCTCCAGTCCGGGCCGGGCTGGCCGCCGCAGCTCGTCGCCGGGGCGATCGGATGGCTGTAGCCGTAGCAGAGCGCCCACTGGTGACCGCTGCCCCGGGCGATCGATGCGATCACGGTGTCGTAGCCGGTGGGCGGGCTGCCCGCGTCCCCCGACGGGCCGTTGTTGGTGATCGCCACCTGCCCGCTCGCCGAGACGGCGATGCCGAAGGGGTTGCGGAGCCCGTAGGCCCACACCGGGTTGCCGAAGGGGTTGTCGCCGGGGACGCTGCCGTCGGCGTTGTAGCGGAGCAGCTTGCCGCGCACGTCGGCGGTGTTCTGGGCGGCGGCGGAGGTGTGCTCCTCGCCGAGGGTGACGAAGAGGTGGCCGTCGGGGGCGAGGGCGAGGCGGCCCCCCTTGTGGCAGCAGTCGCCGCCGGCGGGGAGGGTGATGATGGTGGTGGGGTTGGTGCCCGTGCCCGCACAGTCGGCCCAGCGGATCACCGTCTGGTGGGCGCGGTCGGCGTTCGAGAAGAACGCGTAGACGAGGTGGTCGTGGGCGAAGCCCGGGGAGATGGCGAGCCCGAGCAGCCCGCGCTCGCTGTAGCCGCCGGCCGCCTCGGTGGTGACCGTCGCCACCGTGGCGAACACCTTCGCGGCGCCGTTCTGCCATACCCGCACCGTCCCCGAGCGCTCCGCCCAGAACAGCCGGCCGTCGGGGGCGAAGGCGAGCGCCGTCGGGTACGCGGCGGTGATCGTGCCCGCCGGCGGCGCCTGGGGCCCGAGGGCGCAGGGATTGACCTGCCCCGGTGTCACCGCCGGGGCGGCGGTGGTGGCGGCCGCGGAGGCCGTGTCACCAGCGGTCGCGACCGCGCCGGGAGCGGCCGGCGCCGCGCCGGCTCCGCAGGCGGTGAGCCCGGCGGTCAGGATCAGCGCGAGGACGCGCAGGGCGGTCATCCCCGGCATCCTACGCGGTCGCCGCGGTCCCCTCGGCCGCCCGGGAGGCGGTGCCCGCTGTGCTAGAACCTGCCCATGGCGGAGAACGGCGCGCCCCTGCGCAGCGAGCGGCTCGAGCGGCTGGTCACCGAGGCCGACACCGCCGCGGTGTACGGCCCCGGCCTTCCCCCGGCCGCGGCCACCCCGTTCATCCTCGGGTGGGCCGAGATGGCCTGCCACCGGATGCTGCTCGACGACCTCGGGCCCGAGGAGATCAGCGTCGGCGTCCGCGCCGTCATCGACCATCTCGCCCCCAGCCCGGTCGGAGCCACCCTGGTGTTCAGCGCGAGCCTGCTCCGGGCCGAGGGTCGCCGCCGCCACTTCGCGGTCGCGGTGCACGATGGCGACCTGCTCGTCGCCCGGATCGAGCACCAGCGCGCGGTGGTGGCCCGTGCCGGCATCGAGGAACGCCTGGCTCGCTGAGCCCTGGCGGTCGCGGCACCGCCAAGTCCTGATTCGGACTTCCACGTTGCCCGCGCGCGTACTACGATTCGGCGTGGAGGGATCGGATCGTTGGGCACGGTCACCATCGCCGCGAGCTACGGATCCGGGGGCAGCGTGGTCGCCCCCGCGGTCGCCGAGCGTCTCGGACTGCCCCTGCTCGACCGGGCCATCCCCGCCTCGGTCGCCACCGAGCTCGCCGGGCCGCTGCTGGCGGCGCTCGCCGACGACGAGCGTCACGAGGGCGGCCTGGTGGGGCGGCTGTTCAGCCGCGCGGTCACCGTCAGCGGTTACTACCAGGGCGCGCCGCTCACCATCCCCCTCGGCGACAGCGACCTCGTCTCCCGCACCGAGGAGGTGATCCGCTGCGCCGCCCGGCGCTGCGGGGCGGTGGTGCTGGGACGGGCGGGGATGTTCGTGCTCCGCGGCTGGCCGGACACCCTGCACGTCCGCCTCGACGGGCCGCCCGAGGCGCGCCGGCGCCAGGCGATGGCGCACGAGGGCCTCGACGCCGAGACCGCGGCGCGGCAGCAGGTGGCGACCGACCGGGCCCGTGCCGCCTACGTCCGGCACTTCTACCGCGACCAGGGGCGGTGGGAGGATCCCGCCAACTATCACCTGGTGCTGGACAGCACCGTGCTCTCCCTCGACGCCTGCGTGAAGCTGATCGTGACCGCCGCGCGGGCCCGCTGCGGGCTCGGCGCGCGCTCCGCCGCGGCCGCGGCGAAGGCCGCTCCCGCTCCCCCGGGGTAGCCGGCCCGGGGCGCAAGACGTCCCGCGATCCCGCGTTGTGACCGTAGACGGGCGGGAACGGTCAGGAAGGGAGCGTCGCCATGCGTGCACTCCGCAGCGCGGTCGCGCTCGGCCTCGTCCTCGCGGGCGGCCTGGGGTGGGCCGGCAGCACCGCCCTCCTCTCACACCCGGCGCGGGCGAGCGTCTCCGCCACGTCGCTCGACGGCATCGTGCGGGCGACCCTCGACGAGGAGACGCTGAACGGCTGGAACCCGTCCACCAACGGGCTCTACATCAACTGGAGCAGCGTCGACCCCACCCAGGTGAACTTCACCGACCACAACCCCGCCCGCCACGACGCCCAGACCGACCTGCGCGACCTCGAGGACATGCTGCGCTACCGCCAGCAGCACCCCGGCGACACCTCGCAGGACGCCGGGATCGCGCGGATGTCGCCGGTCGCCGCCCAGGAGTTCTCGCGCTCGTCGAGCACCTCGGGGTGGGTCTACTGGGAGCTGCTCGACATCGCCGGGCTGACCGGTGACCCCGCATGGACGGCGGACGCCGCCTCGATGGCCACCCACTACGCCGCCTCGATCGACCCGAAGACCGGCGTGGAGCACGGCAAGGTGGTGTCGTCGACCGGCTCCAAGGCGAGGACCTGCGCCGACGGGTATCGCGTCGACAGCCAGCTCGAGCTCGCCGCGATGCTCGTCGACGCGGGCACCCGCTTCGCCAACCCCACCTGGACGCAGCAGGGGCAGCGCGCCGGCGCCGCGGTGCGCGCCGCCGCGCTCGAGCCCGGCTACGGCCTCTACGACCGGATCATCTGCGGCGGCGCCCGCTGGGACCGCCAGGCCAAGGTCGAGGAGATCGCCGACGAGGCGCGCACCGCGATCCTCGCCGGCCGCTATGCCGGCGACAGCGCGCTGGCCGCCGGCGGCCTCGCCCTTCTGGACACCCTCGTCAGCAATCGAGCCGGCCTCCACGACGACGTCGACGGCGGCTGGTGCCCGCTCGTCGACATGGGCACCGGCGTGCTCGACTGTCACGTGAAGACGGCACGGCAATTCCTGCTGCTGCGCGTGTTCCACGAGGTCGACCGCTTCGCGCCGGGCCACTTCGCGGCGCAGGAGAGCGAGCTGCTCGACCTGGTGCCCCGCCTGGTCACCAGCCCCCACGCCGGCTTCCTGTACGAGCGCGCCCGCGACCTCAGCCAGTACCGGACCGAGAACTGGATCACCACCGAGTCGGACGGCATCGTGGTCGGGGCGGTGCAGTCGGTGCTCGCCGACGGCTCCGGGGGCGGTACCACCACCACGTCCAGCAGCACAACGACGGGGACGACCACCACGACCACCAGCACCACGACCACCACGGCGACGACCACCTCGTCCAGCACCGGCGCCGCCTGCCCGGCGACGACCCAGACCACGACGGGCACGGTCAGCGGCAGCAGCCAGTCGGTGTTCGTCACCGCGACCGGCGCCAGCCTCTGCGCCACCCTCACCTGGAGCGGGGCCGCGGTGCTCGACCTGATCGTCTACGACCACGGCGGCAGCACCGTGCTCGGGCAGGTGACCACCGGCACGTCGCCGGAGTCGCTGCGCATCGCCACCACCCCGGGGACGGTCTACAAGGTGAAGGTCAAGCCGGTCTCCGGATCGGCGGCGTACCGGCTCACCACCGCGGCGTAGGGCGCGCCCGCGGCCGCGGGCCGCGGCTGTCGCGACTGCAGACGTCTGCGCCGGATGGCTCCATTCACCGCGCCGGAGCACCCTCCTGTACGATGGGCTCGAGCAATCATCCGGCTGTCGACGTGTGAAGAGGCGCAAATGGCGAGGAGTGCAATCGGTGCGGCGGTGGGGGTGATCGCCGCGGCCGGCATGGCGTCCTGCGGAGGCGGCGGCCAGGCCGGCACCACCCCGGCGCCCACGAGCCCGCCGGTCGCCACCGCCATGCCCACCCCGGCGACCGTGCCTCCCCACGATCTCGCCGTGGCACTGCGCAAGGTCACGACCCAGGGCGGCGCCGAGCTGACCGCCACCGGCAACGACCTGGCGCGCGCCGGGAGCCTCGACGTGGCGGCCCAGACCATGGGCGACCACGCCACCACCTTCAGCAGCCTGCATTCGACCCTGGACCAGCTGCCCGCCTTCCCGGTGCCGCAGACCCAGAAGGACGTGGGACAGCTGAGCGCCGACCTGGCGAGCCTGTCGTCGGTGATCAGCGCCATGCTCGCCGCCGAGGTCAGCCAGTACGCTCAGTTCAAGCGGCAGATCACCGCGCAGATCCCCACGGTGAGCCGGGACATGGCAACCGTCGACAACGAGCTGAAGAGCTACTGAGGGCTGGGGTCAGCCGCGCGGCACGGCGACCACCGCGTCGGGGTGGAGCTCGCGCCAGCGGGCGGGCTCCGCGGGCCGGGCGAGGACGAAGCCCTGGCCGAGGGTGACCCCCAGCCGCAGCACGGTGGCGACCTGCTCCTCGGACTCCAGCCCCTCGGCGATCACCTCGGCGCCGGTCGACCGCGCGAAGGTGACCAGCGCCTCGACCGCGGCGCGGGGGCCGCGGGCGTGGCTCTGACGGGTCAGCTTCCCCGCCACCTTGATGAACTCGGGGATCACCGTCGCCAGCGCGTCGAAGGTCGAGAAGCCCTCGCCGACGTCGTCGAGGGCGAAGCGGAAGCCCTCGGCGCGGTAGATGGCGACCACCTCGCGGAGCCGGTCGAGGTCGCGCACCGCCTCCCGCTCGGTGATCTCGAGCACCACCTCCTGGGGCACCCGGCCCGCGGAGCGCAGCAGCAGCAGCATCTGGTCGACGTCGTGGACGGGATCGAGCAGCGGGGTGGCGCCGACGTTGATGAAGACCGGGTGGCCGGCGGGCAGCTCGTGGCAGTTGCGGAGGATGGCGCGGCGGCAGACCCAGTCGAGGTCACGTCCCAGGCCGAGCTGGTGGGCGGCGGCGAACAGCCCCTCCACCCCCGCGTCCAGGGGCCCGTCCACGGGGCGTGAGAGCCCCTCGTAGCCGACCGCGCGCCGGTGTTCGAGCTCGATGATCGGCTGGTAGACCGCCCGCATCCCCTGGGAGGCGATGAGCTCGGGAAGGTAGCTCTCCCAGCGCGCCCGGCTGCCGGTGTGGCCGCTCTGCGCCGCCGTCGACACCACCGAGCGGTCGCGGCCGCCGACCTTGGCCCGGTAGAGCGCCTCGTCGGCGAGGATCCAGACCGTGCCCGGGTCGGCGTCGCCGGCGCCGTTGGCGCAGCCGATGCTGAGACGGGCCTGGCCGCGGGCCAGGGCGATGCCGTACATCGAGGTGCGGAGCCGCTCGGCGACGGTGGCGGCCTCCTCGACGTCGGCGCCCACCAGCAGCGCGGCGAACTCGTCGCCCCCGGTGCGGGCCACGGTGTCGCGGTCGCGCAGCCCCAGGCGCAGGGCCATGCCCACGGCGCGCAGCGCGGCGTCGCCGGCGTCGTGCCCGTAGGAGTCGTTGATCGCCTTGAGGCCGTCGACGTCGATGGCGAGGATGGCGAAGCGACCGGCCGGGGGAAGCGCCAGCACCCGCTCGAACTCGCGGCGGTTGGCCAGGCCGGTCAGCGGGTCGGTGCCGGCGAGGGTGGCGAGCCGCTGGGCGGTGTCGCGCAGCGCCGCCTCGATGGTCCGGCGCTCGATGAACTGCCCGATCTGGCTGCCGATGTCGGCGAGCACCACGGCGACGTCGGCGTCGAGCGCGGGTTCGGCGGTGCAGCCGAGGAGCATCACCCCGTTGATCTGGCCCTCGTTGAGCAGCGGGAAGGCGGCCAGCCATCCCCCGGTCTCGATCCGGCCGGAGGCCCAGGCCCGCCCGGCAACGCCCTCTCCGTAGCCGACGGTGTCGCCCACGCCGGCCCACTCCGACGAGGGCTCGCGCCAGGCGGCCTCACGGCGGAGCACGCCCTCATCGGGGTCGACGAGGAGCAGCGCCCCGCCGATGCTGCCGACGGTGGCGCCGATGCCGGCGAGGATCAGCGGCGCCGCCTCGGCCGGGCTCGCCGCCTCGGCCAGGGTGCGGGTGACGGTGAACTGCAGGGTGCGGATGCGCTCGAGGCGGAGCTGCTCGCCGGCGGCGACGCTCAGCGCCCGGGCCCGCTCGCGGATCTGCTCGACCAGCCGCTGGACGGTGAGCCCGGCGATGCCCGCCACCACCGCCCAGAAGACCAGCTCGGCGAGCTCCGCCCAGGTCCCGTGGAGCGCGGTCGGCACCACCAGCACGGTGGCGGCGCAGACGATCCCCGCCCAGAGCTCGGGCCGGGTGTGGTGGATGGCCATCCAGAAGAGCGGGAGCAGCACCAGCGGCTCGTAGATCTTCACGGTGCCGCCGGTTGACTGGTAGACGAGGAGCACCACCCAGAAGTACGCCATCGGCGGCGCCGCCTGGGCGAGCCGGGGCAGGCGGTTCCAGGGGGTGCAGAGCGCCACCGCGAGGATGACGCCGATCAGGCACACGGCGAGGAGGAGCAGCCACGGCTGGCGCAGCGACACCCCCGAGCCGAGGGCGCAGAGCAGGCCGAGCATCGCCGCCACCATGAAGGGTGCGACGCGGCGCAGCAGGCCCTCTCGCTCGAAGGGGTTGTCCGGCCCACCCAGCCCGACGCTGAGGTCGGCGATCAGTTCCAGCATTCCGGGTCACTGTACGAACCCGGTGACGCGGCCCCGTCCCGAGGCACCCCATCGTCGCCCGCGGGTGACGGCGCCTCGACTGCCGATGCAATCCCGCCATATGGGGCACAGCGCCGTCATGGCAATCGCGGAGGCGCGGATGTTTGCGATGCAATCGTCACCCTCCCGGCGCCGCCCCGCCACCGCGAGCTGACGCCGCCGGGGGAAGATGCCCCCATCGACCGCAGCGGAGGAATGTCATGACCAGGAGCAGGCTGCTTCTCGCCCTCGCCGGCGCCACCGGCGCGGTGCTCGCCGTGGTTGCTGACAGGCACGCCCAGAACCACTACACCCCCGGGAACGGCGGGAGCCGCTGACCGCGGATCCTACCAGGGTGCCCCCAGCGCCTCCGCGAGGAAGCGGCTGAAGGGCGACGCGGTGCGACAGGCGCCCACGAAGTGATCCATGAACGCGGGGTCGCACACCTCGGCCTCGCTGAAGCGCGCGTGCCACCCGTAGCTCTTCCGCCTGAGGTCGTCGACGCGCGGGTGCGCCGGGTCGTACCCCTGCGGCGCACGCCGCAGCGCGTCACCCATGTTGACGAACCCGAGCGCGAAGGCGGGGTCGTCGACGATCGCCGCCCACTCGTCGGTGCGGCCGACGATGGCGTCGCGGACCAGGCGCAGGGTGGGCCCGTCGGCCATGTGCACGCCGCCGCCCGCGAACGACTCGCCGGGCTCGAGGTGCAGGTAGAACCCCGGCGCGGGGCCCTGCCGGCCGCGGTCGTGACCGAAGGACATGCCGACCGCGGTCTTGTACGGGCTCTTGTCCGCGGAGAACCTCACGTCGCGGTTGATGCGGAACAGCGAGCCGCCCACCGGCCGCGGGTCGGCGACGATGTGCTCGCTGATGCGGTGGAGGGCGGGACCGGCGGCGGCGACGAACCGCAATGCAGGATCGCGGACGTCGGAGTCGTAGCGCGCACGGTTGCGCTGAAACCAGTCGCGCTCATTGTTCTCGCGCAGTTCGTGCAGAAACTCGAAGAGCGCGGGAGTGAAGTGGGCGGGCCCCACGCTCACGCGACCGGCCGGCGGGATCGACGACCCGCGAGTCCGGTCACCGTCGAGACGGTGACCGGACGTCGCGGATCAACGAATCAGGCCGACTTGACCTGACGCGCGCGGGGGCCCTTGTCGCTCCGCTCGATCTCGAAGCTCACGCGCTCACCGGCGCCGAGCGAGTCGAACTCGAGCGAGCTGTCGAGCCCGCTGCGGTGGAAGAAGTACTCCTGCCCGTCGTCTGCGGCAATGAAGCCGAAGCCACGATCGGACACGACCTTCTTGACACTACCAGTCAACATTTCTGGCTGTCTCCAACACCTTCCCGAAGAACTTTCCACTCACGAGCGCGCGTCCGATTCGAGAAGGTGGTACGACGACGAGCGACCGGCGGCCCTCTGTGGGCCGACTGCTTCACAGACTACCACGGGGGTGGGAAACCATGCCTCAGGCACCACCGCGCTGCAGCACCAGCGGGTAGACGGGCCCCGCCCCCGCCTCCCGGAGCAGCGCGCTCAGCCCGGTCAGCGTCCAGCCCGACCCGGTGAGGTCGTCGAGGAGCAGCAGCGGGCCCTCGGGAGGCGGCCCGGCGAGGGTGAAGCCGGCGAGCACGTTGCGGCACAGGTGGGCGCTGTTCTCCAGGTCGGCCTGGAACGGAGCCTCCGCACCGGACCGCTCGAGCAGCGGGAACACGGGTAACCGGCCGATCCGGCCGAGGGCGGCGGCCACCGCGTCGATCAGCGCCCGGTGCCGGCGGGAGGGCACCGGCACGATGCCGACGGGACGGCCCTGGGGCCACCCCCAGCGCGCGAGCACCCCGACCAGGCCGTCGACGACCTCGCCGGGCAGTGGTGACGACGGGTCGTCGAGGAGGGGGCGGAGCAGCCGGGCGTACCCGGGCTGGAGGGCGTCGCAGAGCGCCCGCCCGGCCTCGGCGCGGAGGCCGGCCGCGATCGCTCCGCGGCGATCCTCCAGCCCCGACGGCCACATCTTCCGCGGCTCGATGACGAGGTCGCCATCGCGGGCGCTGCGCTCCGCCTCGGCCACCAGGGCCACCGGGACGTCGGTGGAGAGCGGCCGGCCGGTGCAGTTGTCGCAGCGGCCGCAGCGGGTCTCGGCGTCGACCCGGGGGTCGTCGAGGGCGGCGCGGAGGAAGGCCATGCGGCAGCGGTCGGTGCGGGCGTAGGCGAGCATCTCCCGGGCGTCGGCCTCGCGCACCGCCCGCACCCGGGCATAGCGGTCCTGGGCGTACTCCCAGGGGCTGCCGGTGCGCACCCAGCCGCCCTTGACATGCTCCACCGCCCCCTCGACGTCGAGCACCCGCAGCATCGTGGAGAGGCGCGACCGCCGGATGTCGACCCTGGCCTCGATCGCCGCCTCGCCGAGGGGACGGGCGGCGTGCTCGAGCGCGGCGACCACGGCCTCGGCCTGCTCGCGGGGCGGGAAGGCGGTGCTCTCGAAGTAGCGCCACACCGCGACGTCGTCCGGCGACGGCAGCAGCACCACGTCGGCGCGGGGGATGGCGCGACCGGCGCGTCCGACCATCTGGTAGTACGAGACCGCCGAGCTGGGGGCGCCGAGGTGGACGACGAACGCGAGGTCGGGCTTGTCGTAGCCCATCCCCAGCGCGCTGGTCGCGACCACCACCCGCAGCCGGTTGGCGCGGAGCGCCTCCTCGATCGCGATCCGCTCCTCGGGCTCGGTCTGGCTGGTGTATCCCCGGGCGTCGATGCCGCGGAGGCGGAGGAAGCCGGCCAGCCGCTCCGCCTCGGCGACGGTCAGGGTGTAGACGATGCCGGCGCCAGCGAACCCGGGCAGGTTGTGGGCGATCCACGCGTAGCGCTCCGCCGCGGTGTCGAGGTGGACGACGCCGAGGTGGAGGCTCTCGCGGTCGAGGTCGCCCCGGAGCACCAGTGGCTCCACCCCGAGCTGGGTGGCGACGTCCTCGACCACGCTCGCGGTGGCGGTCGCGGTGGTGGCCAGCACCGGGGTGCCCTCGGCCAGCAGCGGCAGCAGGGTGCGCACCCGGAAGTAGTCGGGCCGGAAGTCGTGGCCCCACTGGGAGATGCAGTGGGCCTCGTCGATCACCAGCATCCCGGTGCCGGCGGCGAGCCCGGGCAGCACCTCCTCGCGGAAGGAGCGGTTGTTGAGCCGCTCGGGGCTCACCAGCAGCAGGTCGATGCCGCCGGCGCGGAGGTCGGCGAGAATCTCCGGCCAGTCGGCCTGGTTGCTCGAGTTCAGGGTGGCGGCGCGCACCCCGAGGCGGGTGGCCGCCTCGACCTGGTCGCGCATCAGCGCCAGCAGCGGGCTGACCAGCAGCACCGGCCCGGAGCCGCGCTCGCGCAGCAGCCGGGTGGCGATCATGTAGACCGCCGACTTCCCCCAACCGGTGCGCTGCACCACCAGCACCCGGGCGGCGTCGTCCACGAGCGCGGCGATCGCCCGTGCCTGGTCGGTGTGCAGGGTGGCGCCCGGGATCGCCTGGGACAGCAGATCCTCGGCGCGGCCGGCGGTGCTGGCGGTGGGGATGGCCCCAGGCTAGCAGGCGCACCCGCCGGCCGAGCCTCCGGCGAGCCCTCCCGCGGCTTCCCTCGATCTGTTTACGCGGGGAGAACACGGCCTGTGTAGCATCCTGTCTCGAGAGGCTCGGTCCCAGGGCGCGGGACGGCGGCTACCCCTCCGCCGTCCCGCCGCCCGGCCGGTCACCCCACCCCCACCGCCGAGGTGGGATGCTCTGCGTCCGTGACGCCGACCCCCGAGACCGCGGTCACCATCGAGATCGGATCCCGCCGCACCTTCGCGTCCGCGGTCGACTGGCCGGGCTGGTGCCGGGTCGCCCGTGGCGGTCCGGAGGCCGCCCTCGAGGCGCTCGCCGCCCACGCGCCGCGCTACGCGCGGGTCACCGAGCGGGCCGGCATCACCCTGCCGCCGGGCGCCGCCGGGGCCCTGACCGTGGTCGAGACCGTCGCCGGCGGCATGACCACCGACTTCGGCGCCCCCGAGGCGGTCACCGGCGCCGACCGTCTCGGCCTGGACGCCGCCGGAGCCGGACGCCTCGTCGCCCTGCTCGCCGCCGGCTGGGAGGAGCTGGACGCGGTCGCCGCCGCGGCGCCGGCGCAGCTCCGGAAGGGACCGCGCGGCGGTGGCCGCGACCGCGACGCGGTGGTCGAGCACGTGGTCGAGGCGGAGCGCAGCTACGCGCGGAAGGCCGGCGTCCGCCTCACCGCCGCGGAGTGGCGCGAGGGCCACGTCGCCCTGCTCCGCGCCCGGCTCCGCGAGGCGCTCGCCCGCCCCTCCGATGGCAGCCCGCCGGACGAGCGCGGCTGGCCGCCCCGCTACCTGATCCGGCGCGGCGCCTGGCACGTCCTCGACCACGCCTGGGAGATCGAGGACCGCTCGGGCTGACGGTCGCCCGCCCTGATCAGTGCTGGTGGGCGATGGCGGCGTGGTCGTGGTCGTCCGCGGGATGGTCCATCGCCCGCAGCATCGCCACCCCGCCGGTGCGCAGGAACCTGACCAGGAGCAGCCCCGCCAGCGCGAGGAAGACGATGTCGAGCACGGTGTTGTAGCTCCACGAGACCGTGGACTCGAACACGGTGACGTGGCGGTCGGTCGGGGTGCGGCCGAGGGCGCGGAAGAGCAGGCCGACGGAGAGCCCGGCGAGCGCCATCGTCGCGTAGGAGACGGCGAGGAGGTAGGCGCTCACCCTGCCGGTGTAGTAGCGGCGGTGGATGCTGATGATCGGGATGATGACCAGGTCCGCGAAGATGAACGAGATCACCCCGCCGAAGCTCATCCCCCCCGACCAGAGGATCGCCGCGAGGGGCACGTTGCCCACCGAGCAGACGAAGCTGATCACCGCCACCAGCGGCCCCACCAGCGCCCCCCACACCTCGGCGCCGGGGCCGCTCCCGCCGAGGAACAGCCTGCTCCAGAACGCGTCGGGCACCCAGGCGCCGAGCGCCCCGGCGGCGAGGAAGCCGATCAGCAGGTCGGACCACAGGCTGTAGATGTTCATGAAGAAGTAGTGGCTGATCGAGGTCAGCGCCCGGGGTGAGAGGAGGCGCCGCAGGAAGGGGCCGTCGGTGACCGACATGTCCATGGCGCCGTGCCCCTCCATCCTCCCGGGGAGGCCGCGCTCGGCCTGGGCGCGGGCGCGCTCGACCATCGCGGGTCGCAGGGTCAGCCGGAGGATGACCGCGAGCAGCACCACCATGACCAGGCCGCCCACCAGCTCGGCGGAGAGGAACTGCCAGCCGAGCAGGATCAGCAGCACCAGGCCGAGCTCGAAGACGAGGTTGGTCGAGGCGAACTCGAAGATGATCGCGTTGGTGAAGGTCGCCCCCTTCCGGAAGAGGGTGCGCGCCACCGCCACCGCGGCGTAGGAGCACGAGGAGGAGGCGGCGCCGAAGCCGGTCGCCAGCGCCGCGGACCGCACCGAGTCGCGGCCGAGCGCCCGCGAGATCGCCCGCCTCGACACCAGCGTCTCCACCACCGCGGAGAGGAGGAAGCCGAGCGCCAGCGGCCAGAGCACCTCCCAGAACATCGCGAAGGACAGCCGCAGGGCGCCGCCGAGGTGGTCGAGGAGCGCGGTCATGCGGCCATCATCCCCCCCAGGGGCATCGGGCCGGGCTCAGCGGCGGCGCGGCCTCCGGGTCCTCGCCGCAGGCTCGGCGTCGACGCCGTTCCTCCCCGCGGGACGGCGGGGATCCAGCGCCGTGAAGGGCTCGGAGACGAGCAGGGTGCGGAGCAGGTCGGTGAGCTGGCGGCGCTCTCCGGACGAGAGCGCGCCCAGGAGCCGCTCCTCGTTCTCCACGTGCGCCACCACCGCCTCGTCGACGACCGCGTGTCCCCTCTCGGTGAGGGCGACCAGGGTGCCGCGGCGGTCGTCGGGATCGGGGAGCCGTTCCACCAGGCCCGCCGCCTCGACCCGGTCGATGCGGTTGGTCATCGCCCCCGACGAGAGCACCAGGGCGCCGACCAGCTCGGTGGGCTTCAGCCGGTGGGGCGGGCCGAACCGCTTCAGGGCGGCCAGGACCTCGTACTCGCCGAAGCTGAGGTCGAACCGCGCGAAGACCTCCGCGAAGCTCGCCGACTGGAGGAGGTAGAGCCGGGTGATCCGCTGGAGGACGTGGGTGGGAGAGACGTCGAGGTCGGGGCGCTCACGGTTCCACTGCTCGACGATCCGGTCGATCGCGTCATTGGACATCCCTCACATAATAGCTTGATCTGGAGATTCTTGACGACATAGTTCGAGGACGAGCCGGGCTCCGCCACCGCAGCAGCTGAGCGCCTGCCTCACCGAGGCTCGGCGGCGCCGGGCGAGCCGGTGGCGGCGGGCAGCGCCGGGACCAGGGTGACGAGGCCGCCGCGGGCGCGATGCGCCCGGACCCAGCCGGTGAGCAGGTCGAGGGCGGCGTGGTCGATGTGGCCGACCTCGTCGAGATGGAGGTGCAGCTCCCGCTCCGGCGCGACCTGCTCGAGGGCGGCGGCGAGCGCCGGGAGGCGGACGAAGGTGGCCGAGCCGCGGAGGCGCAGGGTGGTCCTCGCCGAGGCCGGGTCGTGGGCGAGGTCGACGTCGATGTGGGAAAGACGGAGCAGGAGCATCCCGGCGGCGGCGAGCAGGCCGAGCAGCACCCCGGTGAGCAGGTCGATGGCGACGATGCCGGCGACGGTGACGGCGTAGACGGCGAGCTCGCCCCGCCCGTGGCCGGCGAGCTGGCGGACCGCCGCGCGGTCGATGAGCGTCCACCCGGTGACGACCAGCACCGCGGCCAGGCTCGAGATCGGCACCAGCCGGAGGACGCCCGGGGCGAGGGTGACCAGGGCGAGGAGCCACAGCGCATGGAGCACGGTCGAGGCCCGGGTGTGGCCGCCGGCTCGCACGTTCGCGCTGGACCGGACGATGACTGCGGTCATCGGGAGGGCGCCGAGGGCGCCGCAGATCAGGTTGCCGATGCCCTGGGCGCGCAGCTCCCGGTCGTGGTCGGTCCGTGCCCCCCCGTGGAGGCGGTCGACCGCCCCCGCGCAGAGCAGCGTCTCGGCGCTGGCGACGAGGGCGAGGACCGCGGCCCTGACCCAGGTGTCGGCGCGGGCGAGGAGCGACAGGGCCGCGTGGCCCAGTGGGTGCGCGGCGCTGAGCAGCCGGTCGGGGATGCCCACGCGGGCGACCGGGAGGCCGGCGAGGTTGGCGACCGCGGTGGCGGCGACGACGCCCACCAGCGTGGCCGGGACCAGCCCCAGCCGCCCCGACGCCCACCGCCTCCAGGCGAGGAGCACGGCGATGGTCAGCAGCCCCACCAGGGCGGCCTCGGTGTGCGGCGCGTCGACGGGGAGCACCATGGCCAGGGATCGGGGGACGGCCAGGAGGTTGCCGAGGCCGCTCTCCCGCGGATGGGCGCCGACCATGACGTGCACCTGCCCCGCGATGATCAGCACGCCGATGCCGGCCAGCATCCCGTGGACCAGGGACGGGGGCACCGCTCGCGACCAGCGGCCCCGGCGGGCCAGCCCCGCGGCGAACTGGAGCACGCCCGCGGCGAGAACGACCGCCGAGAGGAGCACCAGGCCACCCTCGCGGACGATCTCGGCGACGAGCACGGTCAGGCCGGCGGCGGGACCGCTGACCGAGACCGGCGAGCCCTGCAGGAACCCGACGACCAGGCCGCCGACCACACCGGTGACGAGCCCGAGGGCGGGCGGGACGCCCGACGCCAGGGCGATCCCCAGGCAGAGCGGCAGGGCCACGAGGACGACGACGACCGACGCGAAGAGGTCGTCGAGGAAGCGGGGGCCTCGCCCTCGCTCGGGCGAGGCCGAAAGTGATGCGGTGTCGTGCATGCGCCGAAGGTATGCGACGGCCCGCGCGGCGTCACCGGACGCCGGTGGGAACCCGATGACCGGACGGTCGACAGAACCACCAGCCCCGGGGGACGCTGGTGCGCGCCGACCAAGGCGGCCGGCGCGCCGGGCTCGAGCCGGGCACATGAGCGCGGCTCCCCAGGACCCGGCGCCCATACGCTCATCGAATACCGTCGCCGCAGCGAGGCCGAATGGCTTGACATGTGACCATATGGTCACGTATAGTTGGCCCACGGCGGGCTCCGAGCTCGACAACACCTGGGGGACAGCGCCATGCAGAAGGTCTTCGAGATCTACATCAAGACCAGCCCGGAGCGCCTCTGGGAGGCGATCACCGACAGCGAGATGCGGAGCAAGTACACCTTCGGCTGCCGCATCACCTCGGACTGGGCCCCGGGCTCTCGCTACGAGCAGAGCCACCCGTCCCACCCCGAGCTGCTCGGCGAGGGCGAGATCCTCGAGGCCGACCCGCCGCGGCGGCTGATCCAGAGCATGGTGGCCCTCTGGAGCGAGGACGTGCGCAGCGAGGGCACCTCGAGGGTGACCTGGGAGATCGAACCCGTCGGCGACTCCTGCCGGCTGACGGTCACCCACGATCAGCTGCGCGAGGGGGCCAACGACCAGCTCTACGGTGGCTGGCCGATGATCCTCTCCGGCCTGAAGACGCTGCTCGAGACCGGCGAGCTGCTCACCACCCCCGGGTCGCTGATGTACGCGCGACCCGCCTGACCGCGCCGCTGCCCGACGCCGGGCGGGGGAACAGGGCGACCGCCCGTCGGTGCGGCGGACACGGTCCCGAAGTCCGGCGATGCGGGGCGGTCGATCAGCCGCGGATCCCGGCGCAGCAGCATAGAGGGGTTCACAGGACCAGTGAGGAGTGCACCCGATGACGCGTGAGGGCAGCGTCGGCATCAGCGACCGGGTCCGCGACCACACCGAGCGGTTCCGCCGCCTCCTCGACGATGAGGTCGCACCGCTGGAGCAGCAGCTCGCCGGCAGGGGCGTCGGCACCGCCGGGCAGCCGCACCTGGACGAGGCCGGGCGGATGCACCCGGAGGTCTGGGAGGCGCGCCGAGAGGTGCAGCGCCGTGCCGCCAGAGCCGGTCTGTACGCGCCGCACACCGCCGCGGAGGTGGGTGGGGGCGGCTTCTCGCGGGTGGAGATGCACCACGTCGAGGAGTTCGTCTACCGGCATTCCGGTCTGGGTCTCGGGCTGGCGGCGCTGGCCTGGACCGAGGGTCCCAGCCCGGCGTTCGAGCACTGCTCGGCGGCGGCGCGCGAGCGGTACCTGACCCCGCTGATCGACGGCGAGATCACCGCGGCGTTCGCCAACACCGAGCCGGACGTCGGCTCCGACGTGCTGCGGATGTCGACCCGGGCCCGACCCGACGGCGGCGACTGGATCGTCAGCGGGCGCAAGTCCTGGATCACCAACGCGCACTTCGCCGATGTCGTGGCGGTGGTGGCGGTCACGGAGCCCGGTGCGGGCACCAGGTCGCTGTCGATGTTCCTGGTCGACGGCGACGCCCCCGGGTTCCGCCGCGGCCGCGACATCCCCACGATGCTCGACGACGGACTGACCGGCGAGCTCGAGCTCACCGACGTCCGGGTGCCGGCGGAGAACGTCGTCGGGCAGATCGGCGACGGCTTCGCGCTGGCGATGTCGTGGATCAACTGGCGGCGGCTGTGCCGGGGCGGGATGTGTGCGGGCTGGGGGGCGTGGCTTCTCGACCGCGCGCTCGCCTACGCCCAGGAGCGGAGGTCCGGAGGCCGGCCGATCGCCTCGCTGCAGGCGGTGCAGCACCTGCTGGCGAGCATGGACGCCGACATCTACCAGGCCCGGGCCGCGTCGCTGGTCGCCCAGGCCGAGCTCGACGAGCTGGGGCCCTTCCGCATCCCGCTGCACCCCGACGCCCCCCGGCTGATCAGCCTGGTCAAGCTGATCAACGACGAGGCCTTCTTCCGGGTCGCGGACAACGCGGTGCAGGCCCGCGGCGCCCGGGGGCTGCTGCGCGGCTCCCCCGAGGAGAAGCTGTTCCGGGTGGCGCGGAACCTGCGCATCCCGGCCGGGACCGTGGAGATCCAGCGCAACGCCATCGCCCGCGGCCTGCTGCGCCACCGGGAGCCGGTGTCGTGAGCACCCCGGCGGCTGCCCTGGCGTGCGTGACCGGGCGTTTCCAGCCGGTGCACGCCCAGCACCTGGAGCTGTTCGAGATCGCCCTGCGCGGCGCCGACCGGCTGGTGGTGGCGATCACCAACCCCGACCCCGGCGCGCTCCGCGAGGAGGCGACCTCGGCGCACCGGCACCGGCCCTCGGCCAACCCCTTCAGCTACTACGAGCGGGTTCGGATGCTCGAGGCCGCGCTCGCCGACCGCGGCCTCGTCGAGCGGACCACGATGGTGCCGTTCGACCTCACCCGGCCCGAGCACTGGCCCGGCTACGTGCCCCTGCACGCCCGGCACCTGGTGCGCGCCTACAGCGACTGGGAACGGCGGAAGGCGGGGCTGCTCGCCGCTGCCGGATACGCCGTCCAGGTCATCGAGGGTGACCCGGTCGGGCGTCTGTCCGGGACCGTCATCCGAGCCCGGATCGAGCAGGGCTCGGACTGGGAGGAGCTGGTGCCCGCCGCGGTGGTCCCGGTGCTCAAGACCCTGCTCACCCCGGTCACGACAGCCGACCGGCGATGAGACCGGCCAGCGACCGAGACGACCGCCTGCCGATCGTCCTGGTCGTGCTCGACGGGCTGGGCGACCGGCCGATCCCGGAGCTCGGCGGGCGCACCCCGGCCGAGGCCGCGCACACCCCGAACCTCGACGCGCTCGCCCGGGCCGGTGCCAGCGGCTGGCACCTGCCCTTCGGCTGGGGCCGCGCCCCGACCTCCGAGCTCGCGCACTGGGCGATGTTCGGCTTCGCCGGCGTCCCGTTCCCCGGCCGCGCGGTGCTGGAGGCCCTCGGCGCCGGCCTGCCGGTCGTCCCCAACACCGCCGTCGCCCACGCCGCGCTGCGAACCTCCTGCCGCGAGCGCGACCTGCTCTGGATCACCGGCCGGGCGGGCCGGGCGGACGAGTCCGACGCGGCCGCGCTGCTGGCCGAGCTCGAGCCCGTGCTCGCCCCCCTCGAGGTGCGGCTGCAGCCGCTCGGTGGCGGTGGCGAGGCGCTGCTGACCTCGCCCGCCCACGCCAATGCGGACGTGACCGACTCCGACCCGTTCTTCGAGACCCTCCACCCCTGGCTGCGGCCCCTGCCCACCAGCCCGCGCGGCGCGGCCTTCGCCGAGGCGCTGACCGCGGTCCTGGGTGCCGCGCGCGCCCACCTCGTGGCCAGCGGGGTCAACGCGGCCCGGCGGCAGCGCGGGCTCCCCGCGCTGGATGTGCTCACCACGAAGTGGGCGGGGACGCGCGGGGAGATCCCGAGCTTCGTCGAGCAGGTCGGAGTCGCCGGCGCGGCGGTCACCGGCACCCGCCTCTACCGAGGCCTCGCCGCCGCGCTCGGCATGTCCGCGATCCATCTCCCAGCCGTCGACGACCTCGAGTCGGACCTCGCGTCCCGGGTGCAGGCCGCGACCGAGCTGGTCGCCGGCGGGGCACGGTTCGTGCACGTGCACACCAAGGCGACGGACGAGGCCGGCCACAGCAAGCAGCCCCACGCCAAGCGGGACGTGCTGACGGCGGTCGACCGGGGCCTCGCCGGCCTGTCCGGGCTGGCGGCGGGCGCGATCGTCGCGGTCACCGGCGACCACGCCACCCCGTCCACCCACGGGGTGATGCACGCCGGTGAGCCGACCCCGCTCGTCGTCGCCGGCCCCACCGTGCGGGCCGACGAGGTGACCGAGTTCGGGGAGAGGCCCGCCCACCGAGGCTGGTACGGCCACATCCGCGCCGACGAGCTGCTCCCTCTGCTGCTCGGCCAGGCCAACCGGCCCGTCCTCCTCGGCCACCGGATCACGCCGCGCCCGGTCATCGCCCTCGCCGACCACCCGGAACCGCTGCGCGTCCCGGAGCCCTGAGCTCGAGGCCGCGGTGTGCGGTCGCGCCTTCCACGACTCGGACGATGGCCACTCGCCGGGTGACCGCTTCGACACGGCGTCCCGGTCGCGCCGGCACCGCTACTTCAGGGCGAACTCACCGACACCCTTGACCTGGGTGACGGGGTTGAGGACGCAGTCCCCCTTCGTCGGGGTGAGCTCGATGGTGCCCTTCGTCCGGCTGCCCTCGAAGTCGGCATGGACGACCCCACCCTTGGTGGACGGCTGGCCGAAGGTGATCTTGATGTGATCGGTGAAGGTCCTGCCGCCGATGGTGAAGGTGGGGTCGCCCTCGGCGACGCCGCCACCCTGGCAGGTCCCCGACACCGTGCCGCTGTCGGTGTAGTCCCCGGAGCCGCTGATGCCGCCACTGCACATGGCGGTGCCGCCGCCCGGGTCGGTGAAGGTGCCGGTGCTGGACTGGAAGGAGAGGCCGGGGCTCAGGTTGGGGACGTGCTGGAACGTGCAGTGGGTCCCCGAATCCGCTCGGGAGTGGGTGACCCCGACGGCGCCGACGGCGCCAAGGCCGAGGGTCACCGTGGCTGCGAACATGACGGCCCTGCGCACCATGGGGTTCTCCTCAGCGGCGCCCACGACCTGGGCGGGGACCCCGATGGTCGCATTCGCGGGTTGAGCCGAGATACGTGCAAAAGCAGGAGGGCCTCCGAGGAGTTCCTTCCCCAGTCGTCCTGAACCGCAACCCAGGTCGGGCAGGCGCTGCACATCCTGAAGAGGGCGACGTCAGTACCCGGTGTCGTGTGCCAGGTTGCCGTAGTACTTCCCGGCGATCGGGTGGCTCGTGTCGCCCAGGAAGCCCTGGTCCGCCGGTCGGGCGGCGGCGTCGGCCCGGAGCCTGGCGATGATCCGGGCCGGCGTCATGCCGGTGCAGGGGCCGGCGTCGATGCAGCGGGCGACAAGGCCTGCGACGTGGGGCGAGGCCATGGAGGTGCCGGAGATCGTCTTGGTCCCGCCGTCGTTCCATGTCGAGGTGATGCAGACGCCGGGAGCGGCGATGGTGTGGTTGGCGTCGGCCGAGCCGGGGACGGCGTAGTCGGAGAAGGTGGCGGCGGTGTCGTCCTTCTGCCGGCCGCTGCACGGGCTCGTGGACACGAGGCCGCCCGGCTTGCCGTCGAAGTCGGCCATGGCGGTGACCGCAAGCACCTCGCCATAGGCGGCCGGCGCCGAGCCGGCCAGGTCCCCACTCTCGTTGCCGGCGGCGGCCACGACGGTCACGCCGGCACCGGTCACCCGGCAGACCGCGGTGTGCAACGGGTCCTGGTCCGTTGCGCCGCAGTTGCCGTCGTCCGACCCCTGGCCGCCGAGGCTCATGTTGACCACCTTGATGTTGTCGGCGGCGGCGTTCTTGGCCACCCAGTTGAGCCCGCAGATCACGGCCGAGGTGCTTCCCGACCCGTCGGCGTCGAAGACCCGGACGGCGTAGAGCGGGGTGCCAGGCGAGACGCCGATCACGCCGGGGATCCCCCTGCCGGCCACGATGCCGGCGACGTGGGTGCCGTGGCCGTTGTCGTCGGCCGTGCTGCCGGAGAGGTCGCCGGACGAGGAGGAGCAGTCGTGACCGCCGACAACATTGAGGTCGGGCCGGTTCATGATCCCGGTGTCGAGGAGGGCGACCGCCGCCTTCCTGGCCGGGGAGGTCGTGACCGCGACCGTGCCGTCGGGGTTGAGCGCGGGTGCGGCGCCGATCCGGGCAACGCCGGTGGGCACCGCTGGGAGCGTCGCCGGCGTCGTGCCGGCGAGGAGCTGGACGGGCCGATCAGGCGTGACATAGGCGACCCGTGGGTCATGCTGGAGGGTGCCGAGGGCGAGCCGCGGGAGCGACACGACGAGGGTGTCGACCGTCCCGAAGAGGCTGTCGACGGTGGCGCCCAGCCCGGTCGCGGTGCTGGCCACGTCCGAGGCCACGGCGGAGCTCTTGAGGACGACGACGTACCGCGAGGTCCCGGGGGCGGAGTCTCCCGCCACCGAAGAGAGCGACATCGCCACCGGGGCGACGCACAACGCGAGCACGGAAACCAGCCATCGACGGCGCATCGCTCGACCTCCCTACTCGACTGCTGGACCGGAGGCGGGGGCCTCCGGCGCGCGCCGCGATCAGACGGGATGTCGCAGCAGTCCGCTCGAACTGGCACGTGAGCCCGGCGCGACCGCCGAACTGTGATCGAGACTATCGGCGGGACGGTCGGGGTCGGACTGTCCGTCGGTACCGTGTCCATCGGCCCGACGGACGGGGTTCAATCCCGTCGGCCACGGTCTCCGCGGCGCGGTTGCCCCACGCTCCCCACGACGCCGGGAGGGACGTTCCCGAGCTCGGTGCGCGAGCCGATGCCGAGCTTGGTGAAGACCTTGTGCAGGTGGTACTCGACGGTGCGCGGGCTCAGGAAGAGTCGGGCGCCGATCTCCTGGTTGCTGAGGCCCTCGTTCGCGAGGCGCGCGATCTGCATCTCCTGAGCGGTGAGGCGGCCGCCGGACCCGGCCCTCGGCTTGGGCGCGCGCTCGCCGGTGGCGAGCAGCTCGCGGGCGGCGCGGTCCGAGAAAGCCTTCGCACCCATCGGCACGAGCATCCGGTGCGCGGTCCGCAGCTGCTCGCGGGCGTCGAGCCGCCGCTGTTCGCCTCGCAGCCACTCGCCGTAGAGGAGATGGGCGCGGGCGAGGTGGAGCCTGACGCGGGTGCGGCTCAGCCGGTCGAGCGCCTCGTGGAAGAGGTCCTCGGCGTCCCGGCCCTCCGCCACGAGCGCGCGCGAGCAGGCGAGCGCTCCCAGTGCCAGCTCGGCCCCGGTGCAGTGAGCGAGCTCGGACAGCTGCTCCAGGAAGGGACCCGCGAGCTCGGGCCGGCCACATCGCGCCGCCGCCTCGATCAGCTCGGGAAGCGCCCGGCTGATGGTGCCGGGCGCACACGCGCGCTGTGCGGCGGCCAGCGCGGTGCCGTACTTCCCGAGGCCGTTGTGGAGGATCGCGGTCGAGTACTCGATGGTGGTGATCGCATACCCCTCACCACGAGCCTCCGCGTCCTCGAGCATCTCCTCGGCAATCCGGTCATAGGTCGGCTCGACGCCGCGCAGGGCGGCGAGGTAGACCTCGGCATAGGAGATGTACGGGCTCCCGGTCGCGGTCGTGATCGATCGGGCCTCCTCGATCAGCGCCTCCCCCGCATCGAGGTCGCCGGTCATCAGGGTCGCCCCGGTCATGTGGTTGAGGGCGAGCGGGAGCAGGGTCAGCGCGCCGGCCGCGCGCGCGACCTCCACCCAGCGCGTACCGAGGGTGAGCCAGGCCTCGTGGTCCCACAGCTCCCGCGCGGCGCGCACCGCGGAGTGGAGGGTCCGGAGATCGTCGCTGTGGCGACAGGCGCCGAGCGCCCGCTCCAGCGGGGGCACTGCCGCCGCGTACCCCTCGCTCCAGAGTCGCGCGAGGCCGTCGAGCACCAGGTCGCTCGCCTGCGCCGGTTCGTGCGCCGGCGGCGCGGCACGAACCGCCTCGGCCACCTCGAGGAGCACGGGTCCGCTTCCGTGGAAGGCAGCGGCGATCGCCGCCTCCAGCGCCTCGAAGTAGGTCTCGCGTGCCAGCCGGACGTCGAGCGGCTCGAGCCTGCGTGCCGCGCTGACAAGCAGGGAAGGCGCATCGCGGCCACGCCGGGTGACGAAGGCGATCCACGCTCGCATCCGCTCCAGTCGGGCGTGCTGCAGCTCGTCGAGGCGTCCCACGTCCGCCCCGTCGAGCAGCCGCGACGCAGCCCCGTGCGATCCCGCCTCGAGCTGGGAATCGGCGGCGGTGAGCAGGCGCTCGGCCCGGCGGGCGGGATCGGGGGTGAGGGCCGCGGCCCGCTCGAGGAGGGTCGCGGCCGCCACCAGGCCTCCTCGACCTCTGGCACCGGCCGCCGCACCCTCGAGCTCGTCCGCGACCGCCTCGTCGGGGCCGGCCGCGGCATTGGCGCGGTGCCATGCCCGACGTTCGGGATCATGACCGGGGTCGATGGCGTCGGCGAGGGCCGAGTGGACGGTCCGGCGCTGGTCCGGCGACGCCGCTCCATAGACGGCGGAACGCACCAGCGGATGGCGAAAGGCCACGCGCACACCGAACTCCACCAGCCCATCGGCCACCGCCGGCGCCACGGCGTCGACGCCGATGCCGAGCCGCCCCGCCGCCCGCCACAGCAGCTGCGCCTGGCCGGTGGGCTCGACCGCCGCCACCAGCAGCAGCAGCCGGGTCGCAACCGGCAGCTGCTCGACCCGCCGCGTGAAGGTCTGCTCGATGCGGTCGGGTACGGGCGGCAGCGCGCCCGGCAGGCCGAACCCGGCGGCCAGCTCCGCCGGCTGCAGGCCGCGGGGGAGCTCCAGCAGGGCGAGCGGGTTCCCGTGGGTCTCGGCGACGATCCGCTCGCCCACGCGGGCATCGACCCCGCCCGGGGTGACCGAGGCGAGCAGCTCGCGGGCGTCTCGGCCGGGAAGCCCCGGGACGCGCAGCTCCGGGAGGCCCTCGAACCGCGGCGACGCGCAGGGCTCACGGATGGCGACAAGCATGGCCACGGACTCCGCATGCAGCCGGCGCGCGGCGATGGCCAGCACCTGGGCCGACGCCTGGTCGAGCCAGTGGCCGTCCTCCACGACGCACAGCAGCGGCTGCTCCTCGGCGACGTCGGCCAGGAGGCTGAGCACGGCGAGGCCGACGAGAAAGCGGTCCGGTGGTGCGCCGCGAGTCAGCCCGAAGGCGGAGCTCAGCGCGTGGCGCTGTGGCCCGGGCAGATGATCGAGCCGGTGCAGCATCTCCCCGCAGAGCCGATGGAGTCCGGCGAACGACAGTTCCGCCTCGGACTCCACGCCGGTGACACGGGCAAGGCGACAGCCGGACGCAGTCTCGACGGCATAGTCGAGGAGCGCCGTCTTGCCGATCCCCGCCTCGCCGCGGAGCACCAGCACCCCGCTCCGCCCCTCGTGGACAGCCGCGAGCAGCCGGTCGAGAGCGCCGCGCTCGCTGCGGCGGTCATACAGCCTCCTCCGGCTCGTCGGCCGTATCCCCAGCATCGGTGAGGCGGAATCCTACGGCACCAGCTGGCTGGGGCAACGACCCGGTGGGAGGTGGAGCGGGAGACGAGGCTCGATGACCCATCGTCGCGTCACCCCCACACCGGGCCCGGCCGGCGCCCGTGGCGTGATCCCGACCTCAGTACGGCTGCGGCCCCGCATTGAGGATCGGCGCATACGTCGGGGGAAGGTCGAGGTCCGAGTCACAGGTGCAGTAGAACGAGCCCGGCACGCCCACCACGTTCAGCGCCAGGCAGCTGCCGGTCGCCTGGTAGTGCTGCTGCTGCAGCGAGCCAGGCACCAGTCGGGCGATCTTGGCGTTGGTCTGGAGCTCGTCCTGCATCCTGTCCTTTGCCGCCACCTGGGTCACGTTGCCGCGCGCCTGCTCGAGCTTCCACGCCTTGAGGTACTTCTCGGCGTCCCGGTCGGTCGCGACGATTCTCACGTTGATCTCGCCGACCGGCATCCCCTGGGCCTCGAGCCACACGAGGGTCTGCCAGATGTACTCGGCCTCCGGCTTGTAGTGTCCGCTCTCGTTGTCGATGTTCGTGATCGTGCCGTTGACGACGGTGATGGTCCCGGCGCCCGCGGCGGGGGCTCCGTACAGAGCGGTGCTGTGGTGGACCGCCTTGATCTGCCGGCCGTTGCCGAGCGCCTCCTCGAGGATCGTCCGCGGCTGACCGGTGATGTTCACCCACCCGGTCCCGAGGCTGGCCCACATCTCGTTCTGCTGGAAGGTGTACAGGCTTCCATCGTTCGGGTCGACGACGAATCCCAGCGTTCCGTTCAGCGGCTGGCCGTCCGGACCCACGAGCAAGCCGGCGTCGTTCACGGTCGCCTCGTGCACCCCCTGGTGCACGGTGGTCGGATCGGACTCGCCCTGCGCCGTCGTCCACTGGTCCCCCACAGGCTGCGCATTGCGCAGAGTGCCGGCCCGAAACGGGGTGGTCTGGGTCGCCTCGTTCTGGAACTCGGTGCCGACGGTGCGGCCGTGCATGATCCCGCTCTGCGGCATCTCCTCGCTGCCGGCCCAGGTGAGGTCGCCGCCGCCGGCGTCCTTAGCCTGGGTCCTGGGGATCTGCTGGACCATGTCCGTCACCGCCCGCTGGCGGGCCAGCTTCTCGGTGGCGGACTGGCCGACGGTCGTGTCAGACATGTGCACGTCGGTGCCGCCGCCCGCATCCCCCCACAGAGGCTGGTTCGGGTCAACGGTGCCGGCGTCGTGCGACTGCACCCAGAAATTCGCGGGAACCTCCACGCTGACGCCCCGCGATGCGTCGTTCATGTCGTGGAGCAGGCCGGTATCGTCGACGTACCAGCCGTCCTCGAAGTTGTTGTCCGACTCGCCGCCGATCCGCACGTAGCCGTACTGATCGATCCAGCGACCCAAGGGGTCCGGCGCGCCCCCGTCGCAGTAGAGCTTGCGATCGTCGCCGATGTAGGCTCCAGCCTCGAATTCGCCCATGACCGATCCTCCGCTGCGTGGATGGGGCCCAGCGTGAGACACCGCGAGCGGAATGCCATGATTCTTCGGCCCGACCAGGGGGCACGGACCTCTGCCCCAAGGGGCATCGCTCAGCTCTGGACGCGGTTGGTCCGCCGAACTTCCGGTAGCTGAGGTTCCCGTTCACGCCCGCCGCCGGCGATGCTCCCGCGTCCCCGTGGCTGCGCACCTGGCTCTCCGTCCGGCGAGCGGAGGAGCACGCCGCCCGCGGCGCGGACCGCGACCTCGAGCGGGCCGTCCGGGTGCTGAGCACCGCCGAGGCACGCGACATCGAGGACGCACTCCTCGGAGTGGATGCCTCCCTCGTCTCCGTGCGATCCACGATCCTTGCCGACCTGGCGATGGCCTACGCCAGGGACGGAGAGGTGGACCACGCTGCCGCCTCCTCACCGACTCGCGCGAGCTGACCTCCGACGGCGGCCTGGTCGCCCACGTCCAGCGCATCATGAGCGTGAGGCGGCAGCTCTCTCCATGGCACGATGCCCCAGCCGTCGGGCAGCTCGACGAGCAGCTTCACCGCGTCACATGGGTTCCCTGATGAGCACCTTCGGACCGATGGTCGACAGCACCTGGCTGACCGCGCACCTGGCCGATCCGACACTCCGCGTCATCGATTTCCGGTGGGAGGACGGCCAGCCTGGCCGGGCCGGGTACGAGGCCGGCTCCTGGAGCGACTGGTCCACGAGGCCCGACGCGCCGGTCGCGACGGGTGAGGAAGTGCCGCATCCGGTCGCTCGCGGCTGAGCCGGTGCTGACGGTCCACAGAGACGCGGACCGGTTTGCCATGCTCCGACGGGTGAGTGTCCACCTCGACGGCGCCAGGGTTGCGCGCTTGCGGCCCGGCACGTCGGCACAACTGCCTATGCCCGAAGGCCCGCACGTGCTTCGCCTCAGCATCGACTGGTGGCGAAGCGATCCGATCACGGTGGTGCTGAGTGGTGACCACGACACCAACGTGCAGTTTGGGATGCGCTGGCCTGGCTGGCCACGGCGATTGATCGTCACCCTCTACGACCCGTCCCTCCCCCGGATCGACGACCTGATCGCAGGGCGGCTGCAGCGACAGCAGATCCTGTACGACCGGGCAAAGCGCTTTCACTTCATCATCGCCGAGCCCGTGCTCCGCGGCCGGCTGGTGTTATTCATGACCACTAACCTCACACCCGGTTCCGAGCGCTGTGGCAGGTACTTTCGGGACAGGCTTGTGCTCTACGGCGCATCTCAGGCGTAAGCACCATGGCGTGGTCCATGGTGGTGTCGCTTGAGCACCGACCTCTATGGCCCCGATCGCGCGCTCAGCCTCACTGAACAATCGGTCAAGGCGCGGCTACATGCAGTCGGCGCCCAGCGAGCGACCGGAGGACTCGTCAGCCTTCCCTCGGACACCTGGTCGCCGGGAGTTTCTCCATTTGAGACATCTTCATGGTCAGCCCATCCTGCTGATGGTCGTACCTAAAGGTCAAGCAGCCAAGAACCCGGGCGGGGGAAGATGTGATCAGGTAGCCGACTGGAATGCCGGCGTTCGAGATGTACACCGTTGTTGAGCTGCCTGGCCTTACGCTGGTGACGTCATGAGTCTCGTTGCAGTGCACGTCGCACTGCTCGAGGAGCACTGGGC
>DASXNK010000015.1 GCA_036495095.1 Candidatus Dormiibacterota bacterium
ACCATGCGGCGCGCCGCATCTACGCGGAGCGGGCGCGCCTGCCGCGGGTCAGGGTGCGCAGCATCATGACCTGCAAGGCGCGCGAGGGCGTCTGCCGCTCGTGCTACGGGCGCAACCTCGCCACCGGACGCCTGGTCGAGATCGGCGAGGCGGTGGGCGTCATCGCCGCGCAGTCGATCGGCGAGCCGGGCACCCAGCTCACCATGCGCACCTTCCACACCGGCGGTGTCGCCACCGGCGGTTCCGACATCACCCAGGGTCTGCCCCGCGTCGAGGAGCTCTTCGAGGCCCGCGTGCCCAAGGGCAAGGCGCTGATCAGCGAGGTCGACGGCGTCGTCGAGCTGGTCCGCACCGACGCCAAGACGCTCAAGGTGAAGGTCGTCGCCCGTGACGTCTTCGACACCACCTACCCGGTGGGGGATCGCATGGTCCCGGTCGTCGAGGACGGCAACCCGGTGCCCGAGGGCGCCGAGGTGGTGCGCGGCACCGACGCCGACGGCAACAGCGTCTCGCTGCGTGCCCGCTATGGCGGCGTCGCCCGCATCGGCAAGAGCGAGGTGCTGATCCGCACCATCGAGGAGGAGTCGCGCGAGTACCCGGTGCCCGCGTCGGCCCAGCTCATGGTCCGCGACGGCGACGAGGTGCAGGCGGGCGACCGTCTCACCGAGGGCTCGATCAGCCCCCAGGAGCTGCTCCTGGTGCGCGGCCGCGACGACGTCCAGAACTACCTGGTGCGCGAGGTGCAGAACGTGTACCGCAGCCAGGGCGTGGACATCAACGACAAGCACATCGAGGTGATCGTGCGGCAGATGATGCGCAAGGTGCGCGTCGAGAACGCCGGCGACTCCGAGCTGCTGCCCGGCGAGATCATCTCCCAGTTCGAGTGGGAGGAGGCCAACGCCAAGGCGCTCAGCGAGGGTGGCGAGCCCGCCATCGCCGCGACGGTGCTGCTCGGCCTCATCAAGGCGGCGCTCAACACCGCCTCGTGGCTCTCGGCGGCCTCCTTCCAGGAGACCACCAGGGTGCTCACCGAGGCCGCCATCTCCGGCAAGGTCGACCGCCTGCGCGGCCTCAAGGAGAACGTCATCATCGGCAAGCTCATCCCGGCCGGCACCGGCCTCGACTACTACACCAAGCTGCGCGAGGAGGCGGTCCGCCTCTACGAGTACGACGACCTCGCGGAGATGGAGGCGGAGCTCGACGGCGACATCGACGGCGAGTACCGCAGCAGCCTGGCGTCCGCTGACGGCTACGCCGCGGAGGAGGCCCCCACCGGCTCGATCTGACCCTGACGTCCGGGCGCCGCACCGCGCGGCGCCCGGGCGGCCCGGTCGATGCTCACCAGCGTGCGAGCACGCCCTGAGACCCCTTGACACGGCATACGTGTGTCGTTTTAATTCCGAGCGTGGATTGAGTGACACGTATAGGCCCGCCCGGCCGGGCCTCGGGTCCTCCGAGGAGACACGCGGTGAAGCCGCGCTCCATCGTCTTCGACCTCTTCGGCGACTATCTGCGCTACTCGGGAGGCGAGGTGCGCCTGCGCGCCCTCACCGAGCTGCTGGACTGCTTCGGGGTCGGCGAGGCCACCGTGCGCGTGGTGATGGCGCGGCTCCGCAAGGAGGGTTGGTTCGACACCCGCAGGGAGGGACGGGAGACCGTCTACTCCCTCAACGACCGCAGCTGGCAGCTGCTCGACGAGGGTCGAAGCCGCATCTTCGATCGCTCGCGCGAGCCCTGGAGCGGAGAGTGGCACATGGTCATCTACACCGTCTCGGAGGCCGATCGGGCGGTGCGCGACCGGATCCGCAAGGAGCTCGCCTGGCTGGGGTTCGGTCCGCTGGCGGCGTCGACCTGGCTGTCCCCGCACGATCGTCGCGCAGAGGTCGAGGAGTGGTTTGCCGACGAGCCCGCGATCCGGCTCGACGTCATGCAGTGCCGCTCGTCGGGACTGCCCGTCGATCGCGAGATGACGGCACGGTGCTGGGACCTCGAGGCCCTGGATCACGACTACCGCGAGCTCCTGCGCAGGTACCAGCCCCGGCTGCAGGCATACCGCGCGGGCCGCCTCACCCCGCGCGACGCGGTCGTCGAGCGCACCCGGCTCATCTACGACTATCGCAAGTTCCCGTTCCGCGACCCCGACCTGCCGTTCGAGCTTCTACCCGCCGGCTGGATGGGGCGGCAGGCCCACGAGGTCTTCCTCGAGGCCCACGAGACCCTGCGCGAGCCCGCCGAGGGCTTCGTCTCCGAGGTCGTCGGCCAGCCGGTCGAGCCTCCCGGGGACGCCGGCGTCCGCTCCGTCACCGGGCAGGTGGGCCGCTGGACGCGCGCCGGGTCGGGACGCCGCACCCGCGGTCCCTGGCTGGTGGCCGTCGACGACGAGCCCGCGGGGTGAGCCTGCGGATCGCGGTCGTCGGCGGCGGCCCGGGGGGCCTCTCCCTCGCCGCGCTGGTGCGGCGTGCGAACCCGTCGGTCGAGGTGACGGTCCTCGAGCGCAACCGGCCCGACGACACCTTCGGCTTCGGCGTGGTCTTCTCCGACGCCACCCTGGCGAACCTCCACGACGCCGACCCGGTGCTCCGCGAGGCGCTCGCGGCGCACGGGGTGCACTGGGACCGCATCCAGGTCCGGCTCAAGGGGCGGCGCCTGCACTGCGCCGGCAACGGCATGGCCGCGATCGCGCGCCGCACCCTGCTCTCCCTGCTCCAGGCGCGGGCGGCGGACGCCGGGGCCGACCTTCGCTTCCAGACCGACGTCGCTCGCATCGACGATCTCGACGGCTACGACCTCGTCGTCGCCGCCGACGGGGCCAACTCGCGGCTGCGCGCCCAGCTCGCGGACACGTTCGCGCCCAGCGTGCAGGTCGCCACCGCCAAGTTCATCTGGTTCGGGACGACCCACATGTTCGACGGCCTGACCTTCGTGCACGAGCGCGGGCCCGACGGTGTCTTCGCGGTGCACGGGTATCCGATCAGCGCGGATGTGAGCACCTTCATCGTCGAGACCGACGAGGCGTCATGGCGCCGCGCGGGCCTCGACGTTTTCGACACCGGCCAGCCCGCCGGCGCCAGCGACCTGAGGACCAAGGCCTACCTGGAGGCACTCTTCGCCGATCATCTCGAGGGCCGCCGGCTGCTCGTCAACAACTCGAGGTGGGGGAACTTCCGCACTCTGCGGTGCGGGCGCTGGCGGGCGGGGCGGGTGGTGCTGCTCGGCGACGCCGCCCACACCGCGCACTTCTCGGTGGGGTCGGGGACGAAGATGGCGATGGAGGACGCGGTCGCGCTCGCCTCGGCGATTGCCGAGCATGGCGACGACCTCGACGCCGCGCTCGGCGCCTACGAGGCGCACCGGCGCCCGCAGGTCGCGCGCATCCAGGACTCCGCGCGCCCGAGCCTCTCGTGGTGGGAGCACTTCGGCCGCTACCACGACAGCCTCGAGCCATCCCAGTTCGCCTTCCACTTTCTCACCCGTGCGCTGAGCTGCGAGAAGCTGCAGCGGCGCGACCCGGGCTTCGTCGAGAGCGTCGAGCGCGCCTGGGTCGACGAGCACCATCAGCCCCCGCTCCACACCCCGCTGCGGCTTCCCGGAGTCGACCTCCCCGGCCGCGTCCTCACCCTCGAGGACCTGGGCCGATCGCGCGTGATCTGGCTCGACGCGCCGTCGCTGGAGTCCGGGCTCGCCCAGGCGACCTCCGAGTTGGAGGCGGGCGTCGCGGGTTCCCCGGACGTGGTCGCCATCCGGGGTGGCACGTCGCTCACCCGGACGCTCCTCGCCGAGGAGTGCCGGCTCCTCCACGGCGTTCCCGCGGTGGTGGTGGAGGACGCCTACGACCGTGATCGGGCGCTGCGGCTGGTGCTCTCGGGCAGAGCCGACGCCGTCGTCGTCGTCACCGATGGGAACGGACATGCCCCAGCCGATCGCTGAGGGCCTCACCCCGTGGCCGGAGGAGCTCGTGGCGCGCTGGGTCGCCCGCGGATACTGGGCGGGCCGGACGCTCGGCGACCGCCTCGTCGAGCGCGCGGACGCCTCACCGGAGGCGATCGCGCTCGTCGACGGCGAGGCGCGGTTCAGCTACCGCGAGCTGATCGCCCGGGCCGACGGCGCAGCGGATCGCCTCGCGGACCTCGGGCTCGGCGGTGGCGACCGGATGCTGGTGCAGCTGCCCAACCGCTGGGAGCTCGTCGTCCTGACGCTGGCCTGCCTGCGGCTCGGTGTTGTCCCGGTCATGGCCCTCCCGGCGCACCGCCGGCACGAGCTCCGGGCGCTCGCCGAGCTGGCGGAGGCGCGGGCGATCGCCGTCCCGGAGCAATGGCGCGGCTTCGACCACCAGTCGCTCGCCCACGAGCTGGCGGCGTCGAGCCCGACCCTCGACCTCGTCCTCGTGGCCGGCGAGCGGGTCGTCCCCGGCGGCGTCGACCTGGGTGCGGTGTGCGCGCCCGCGGGCGATGCCGCCGCGGCGCGGGAACGGGTGGACGCCCGTGCGCCCGGCGCGCGCGACGTCGCGGTGTTCCTCCTCTCCGGGGGCACCACCGGGCTCTCGAAGCTGATCCCGAGGACGCACGACGACTACGTGTACAACGCGACCCGAAGCGCCGAGCTGTGCGGCTTCGACGACCGCACCGTGGCTCTCGTCGTGCTCCCGGCCGGCCACAACTTCGCGCTCGCCTGCCCGGGGATCCTCGGCACCCTGCTCGCCGGCGGCCGGGTGGTCCTGCTGGCGTCGCCCGAGCCGGAGCGGGCCCTCGCGACGATCGCCGCGGAGGGGGTCACCACCGCCGCGGTGGTCCCCGCCGTCGCCCAGCGCTGGATCTCCTGGCGTGAGGAGAACCCCGGTGACGACCTCGGCAGCCTGCGGCTCCTCCAGGTCGGCGGTGCCAGGCTCGCCCCCGAGGTGGCGCGGCGGGTCGCGCCCGTGCTCGGCTGCACCCTGCAGCAGGTCTTCGGGATGGCCGAGGGGCTGCTGAACTACACGCGCCTCGACGACGAGGAGGAGGTCGTCCGCGAGACCCAGGGGCGGCCGATGTGCCCCGACGACGAGATCATGGTGGTCGACCACGACGGCGCACCCGTCCCCGACGGCGCGCCCGGCATCCTGCTCACCCGGGGGCCGTACACCATTCGCGGCTACTACCGCGCCCCGGAGCACAACGCCCGCGCCTTCACCCACGACGGCTGGTACCGCACCGGTGACGTCGTCCGGGTGCATGCGAGCGGCAACCTCGTCGTCGAGGGGCGCGACAAGGACATGATCAACTGCGGCGGCGAGAAGATCTCCGCCGAGGAGGTCGAGAACCTCGTGTATCTGCTGCCGTCGGTGCGGATCGCCGCCGCCGTCGCCATGCCCGACCCCGAGCTCGGTGAGCGGGTGTGCGTCTACGCGGTGCTCCGACCGGGCGCCACCCTGGATCTCGACGGCCTGCGCGCGTCGATGGAGGAGGTGGGCGTCGCCCGCTACAAGCTCCCCGCGCGCCTGGTCCTCGTCGACGCCCTGCCCACGACCGGCGTCGGGAAGATCGACAAGAGGGCGCTCCGGGCGGACATCGCCGCGCGCCTCGCTGACGAGGCGCCCGCCTCGGCCACCTCGGGAGGACACCGATGATCACCACCGATCTCGATCCCGCCGTCGCGCGCCTCTACGCCGACTTCGAGGCGGCGGACCTGCGCCCGCTGTGGACTCAGCGAGCGGACCTGATGCCGCTGTCGCCCCAGCCGCGCGCCCGCCCCCACGTGTGGCGGTGGGAGCAGCTGCGGGCGCTCGCGGTACGCGCCGGCGAGCTCGTCCCGGTCGGCCGGGGCGGGGAGCGGCGCGCCATCGCCCTCGCCAATCCGGGGCTCGCCGGCGAGCCGCACGCGACCCCGACGCTGTGGGCCGCGGTCCAGTACCTGGGACCCGGCGAGGTCGCGCCCGCGCATCGCCACACCCAGGCCGCGTTCCGCTTCATCGTCGAGGGTGAGGGGGTGTGGACGGTGGTGAACGACGACCCCGTCGAGATGCGGCCGGGGGACCTGCTGCTCACCGCCTCGTGGGACTGGCACGGCCACCACCACGCCGGCGACCGTCCGATGGTCTGGCTCGACGGCCTCGACATCCCTCTCGTCGGCCAGCTCGACGCCGGGTTCTTCGAGTTCGGGCCGGAGAACGTCGACCGCTCGACGCCGGGTCGCTCCCGCTCCGAGGAGCTGTGGGGGCATCCCGGTCTGCGACCGGCCGCCGCCGCCGACACGCCGGGCTCGCCGCTCATGGCGTACCGCTGGGAGCACACCGACCGGGCGATGAGCGCGCAGCTGGACCTCGACGCCGCCGGACACGGCGGCGCGGTGGAGCCGGGCCATGCGGCGATCCGCTTCTCCAACCCCACGACCGGACGCGACGCGCTGATCACGCTGCGCACCGAGATGCACCGCCTGCGCGCCGGCGCCGCGACCGCGGCGCGCCGGGTGGTGGGGTCGGCGGTCTGGCAGGTGTTCGCCGGGAGCGGCGTCGCCGAGCTGGGCGACCGCCGGATCGAGCTCTCCGCCGGAGACCTGATCGCGGTTCCGTCCTGGTGCCCGCTGCGGCTGCGTGCGCACACCCGGCTCGACCTCTTCACCTTCAGCGACGCGCCCGTCTACGAGGCGCTCGGGCTCTTCCGTTCCGAGATCGTGTCGGAGGTGGGATCGTGAGGCTGGCGACCATCCGGCTCGGCGACCGGACCGCCGCGGTGCGCCTCGAGGGTGACAGCGTCGTCGAGCTCGGCGTCCCCGACGTCCGCGCGGTGCTCGCGCGCACGGGCTGGTCGAGGTGGGCCGCCGGCGTCGACGGGCCGCGTCATGCGTGCGCCGCGATCGACCACGCGCCGCTTGTTCCCAGCCCGTCGAAGATCCTCTGCGTGGGATTGAACTACCGCTCCCACATCCTCGAGATGGGACGGCCTCTGCCCAGCCATCCCACGCTCTTCGCGAAGTTCGCCGACACCCTGCTGGGGGCAGGCGACGACCTGATCCTCCCCGCGGTCAGCGAGGAGGTCGACTGGGAGGCGGAGCTGGGCGTCGTCGTCGGCGCGCCGGTGCGGCGCGCGTCGACCGAGGAGGCCGCGGCGGCGATCGCGGGCTACACCGTCGTCAACGACGTGTCGATGCGCGACTGGCAGTGGCGGACCACCGAGTGGCTCTCGGGCAAAGCATTCGAGGCGACCACCCCGGTGGGGCCCTGGCTTGTCACCCCCGACGAGGTCGGCGACGCCGCCGACCTGGCCGTGCGCTGCGAGGTCGACGGGCAGGTGATGCAGTCGAGCCGCACCTCCGACCTGCTCTTCCGGCCCGCGGACCTGGTCGCCTACATCAGCCAGATCACCACCCTGCGCCCCGGCGATCTCATCGCCACCGGCACGCCGGGTGGGGTGGGAGCAGCGCGTACACCGAAGGTGTTCCTCGCCCCGGGCCAGGTGCTGCGCACCGTGATCGAGGGTGTCGGCGAGTGCGTGAACGCCTGCGTGGCCGAGCGCACGGACGCCGTGCCGACGAGCGGCGCGGCGCTCGCGGAGCAGCGGCGATGAGGCCCGGGCAGGGCACGAGCCTGCCCGGCACCGAGGTGATCCTCGGCTGGGTGGAGGACGGGCAGAGCCGGCTCGAGGAGAGGTTGGCGCCGCTCGACGACGGCGCGGTCGCGCAGCCGTCGCGGCTGCCGGGCTGGACCCGGGGGCACATCCTCACCCACCTGGCGCGCAACGCCGACGCGCTCGTCAACCTGCTGACCTGGGCGCGGACGGGGACGCCGACACCGATGTACCCCTCTGCCGAGCGGCGCAACGCCGACATCGAGGCGGGCGCCGGCAGACCGATCGAGGTGCAGCGCGACGACCTCGTGGCCGCGGCGCGGCGACTCATGGAGACCGCCCGCGGGATGGGGCGACACGACTGGGAGGCGGCGGTGCGGAGCGCGCAGGGCCGCGACATCCCCGCCGCCGAGATCCCCTGGATGCGTGCCCGCGAGGTGTGGATCCACCTCGCCGACCTCGATGTCGGAGCCGGCTTCGAGGTGATTCCCGACGAGGTGGCGGTGGCGCTCGTGCACGACGTCGCGCGCTGGATGGACGGCCGCGTCGAGCGGCGCGTCGAGCTGGTGGCTCCGCACGTCGACGCGGCGTTCGGCGGCTCGCCGGGGCAGCCGGCGGTCCGTGTCCACGGCAGCCCCCAGGCGCTCGCTGCCTGGCTGGTGGGGCGCTCGCGTGGCGAGACGCTCGAGGCCGAGGAGGCGGCGGCGATCCCCGACCTCCCGCCCTGGCTCTGAGCCCCGGGGGCTGCCGGCCGCGTTGACTTTCCGGCGTGCCTGTCCGATACTCCTGTAACGGACGTTCAGTACAAATGCCTGCGACCCCTCGACCTCCCGCCCCCGTCCGCGCCGGAGCCGACCGCCGCGCGCAGATCGCCGCCGCAGCGGCGCGGCTCTTCGCCGAGCACGGCTACGCGGAGACGAGCATGCGCGACATCGCCGCGGCGGTGGGCATGGGCCTGGGCGCGATCTACTACCACATCGAGAGCAAGGAGGAGCTGCTGGCGCGCATCCACGAGGAGTACGTCGGCACCATCGTGATCGAGCTCGAGCGCATCTGCGCGCAGGACCGGCCGGCGGTCGACGCCCTGTACGCCGCGGGCGAGCTGATGATGCGCCACCTGCACACCTACCGCGATCACATGGTCGCCTTCTTCACCGAGCAGCGGCGCATCCGCGGTGAGCGCTTCGCCGAGGTGGCGGCGCGCCGGCGCGACTTCGAGCGGCTGCTCGAGGGCCTGCTCCGCCGCGGCGTCGCCGAGGGCTCGCTGCGTGCACACGACGTGCGCCTCACCGTCCTGGCGATGCTGGGGATGTTCAACTACGGGCACCAGTGGTACCGCCCCGACGGGCGGCTCACCCCCGAGCAGATCGGGCGCAGCTTCATCGACCTGGTGCTCCGGGGCGTCGCCACCGGCGCCCCCGCTCAGCCGCCCCGGTAGACGCCGGCGCGCCGCTCGCTGAAGGCGGCGAGCGCCTCGTCGCGGTCGGACGAGCGCAGGCAGGCGAGCTGGAGGCGTGCGGCCAGCCGCACCGCCTCGTCGAGGGGCAGGCTCGCGGCGCCGTCGATCGCCGCCCGGGCGCCGCGCATCGCCAGCGGTGGCAGCGCCGCGATGCGCTCGGCGAGCGCCTGGCAGGTGCCGAGCAGCTCCTCGTCGGGCACCACCCGGTTGACCATGCCGATCCGCTCCGCCTCGGCGGCGCCGATGCTGTCGCAGAGCAGATGCAGCTCCTTGGCCCTCGCCTCGCCGACCAGGCGGGGGAGGAGCGCGGTCGCCCCCATGTCGGGGATCACCCCGAGGCGCAGCTCGGGCAGGCCCAGCTGCGCCGACTCGGCGGCGACGCGCAGGTCGCAGGCGAGCGCCAGCTCGAGCCCGCCGCCGAGGGCGTGGCCGTGGATCGCCGCGAGGGTGACGAAGGGCGCGCCGCGCAGCCAGCGGTAGGCCTCGTACATCCGGCCGAGGCACGCCAGATAGGCCTCGTCGCTGGTCGCCGGGTCGGCGATCAGCTCGCCGAGCGCACCCGCCCGGCCGCGGAGCACGTCGAGGTCGGCGCCGGCCGAGAACGAGGGTCCGGCGCCGCGCACGACCAGCACGCGGATTTCCTCGTCCTCGCCGATCGCCAGCCCCACCTCGCGGAGCTCCTCCCACATCTGGGCGCTGAGCGCGTTGCGCCGCTCCGCGCGGTTGAGCACCAGGTGCGCCACCGGCGGGGTGCGGTGGAGGACGAGCGTCTCCATGGCGGCGGTCATCCGCGCACCACCGCGGTGCGCCGGCGGGGCGCGGTGAGCTCGCGCCCGCAGAGGTGGCGCAGCCGCAGCGCCAGCTCGCCGCGGAGGTCGTCGGCGGAGACCACGGCGTCGAGGTACGCCTCCGAGGCGGCGCGGAAGACGTCGAGGTCGGCCATGTACTCCTCCCGCCTGCCGGCCACGAAGGCGGCGCGCTCGTCGGGGTCGGCGATGGCGGCGATCCGCCGGTGGTGGATGGCGTTCACCGCCGCCTCCGGTCCCATGATCGCCAGCCTCGCCTGGGGCAGCGCGATGGTGGCGTCGGCGCCGAAGCTCGCCCCCGACATCGCCAGGTAGCCGGCGCCGTACGCCTTGCGCA
>DASXNK010000016.1 GCA_036495095.1 Candidatus Dormiibacterota bacterium
TCCCGCAGCCGCTTGCTCGACCACGGCCGCCCGTTCTCGGGGTCGTGGTCGGCGTGGTTGCGGAGGCGCAGCTCGACGGGGTCGACGCCGGTGGCGGCGGCGAGCTCGTCGAGGGCGCACTCCAGGGCGAAGCTGCCCGGAGCCTCGCCCGGTGCCCGCATGAAGGTGGCCGCGGGCAGGTGCATCGCGACCTGGCGGTGCACGGTCTCGAGGTGGGGGACGGCGTAGAGCATGCGAGTCCCCACCCCGGCGGGGTCGCCGTAGCCGTCGTGGGCGGCGACGGCGTCCACCACCTCGTGGCGGAGCCCGCTCACCACCCCGTCGCCGGCGGCGCCGAGGGTCACCCGCTGCCAGCTGCGGGCGCGGTGCCCGGTGAGGTCGAAGAGCTGCCGCCGGTCGAGGACGACGCGGACCGGCCGGCCGAGCTCGCGGGCGGCGAGGGCGGCGAGCACGGTGTGATCCCAGACCGAGCCCTTGGAGCCGAAGCCGCCGCCGATGAACTGGGTGAGCACGCGGATGTTCGCGGCGGGGATGCCGAGCAGGGGGGCGAGACGGTCGGCGACCTCGGCCACGCCCTGGGAGGGGTCGTGGACGGTGAGCCGGTGGGGGCCGTCCCAGACCGCCATGGTGGCGTGGGGCTCGATCGCGGCGTGGTGGTGCATGGGGATCGTGTAGGCGGCCTCGACCCGGACCTCGGCGGCCTCGAGGGCGGCGTCGACGTCGCCGCGGCGGTACACCGCGGGGGCGCCGGCGAAGGTCTCGGGGGTGACCGCTGCGGCGGCGTCGAAGCGGGTGCGCGCCAGGTCGTCGCGGTACCGGACGGCCACCAGCGAGGCGGCGTGGACGGCCTGCTCGAAGGTCTCCGCCACCACCAGGGCGACGGGCTGGCCGAAGTGGTCGACGGTCCGCCCGTTGACGAGGTGGAGGCTGCGGTCGAGGAAGCCCGCGGGGGTCAGCGTGCCCCGCTCGGGCAGCGGCCGCTCCGGCGAGAAGACGGCGAGCACGCCCCCGGCCGCCTCGGCGGCGGTGATGTCGACCGCCTCGACGCGGCCGCGGGCGATGCGGCTGCCGACGATCACCCCGTGGGCGAGCCCCTCGACCCGGATCTCGGCGGTGTAGCCGGCGGCGCCGGTGACCTTGAGGCGGGCGTCCACCCGCGACGGCCCGGCCTGGGCGCCGTGCCGCCGGCGCGGCGGCGCGCTCACGCCCGCCCTCCGGCGGCCGCGGCCACCGTGCCCAGGCAGCGCACCAGGACGCGGCGGGCCAGCTCCACCTTGAAGACGTTGTCGCGGATCGGGGCGGCGGGCCGCAGCGCGGCGGCGGCGGCGAGGGCGAAGGTCTCGCCGTCCGCTGCGCGGCCGCGCAGCGCCGCCTCGGCCTCGAACGACCGCCAGGGCACCGTGCCCACCCCGCCGAGGGCGACCCGGGCGTCGCGCACGCTGCCGCCGTCGAGGTCGAGGGCCACCGCCGCCGAGACCAGGGCGAACGCGAACGAGGCGCGATCGCCCACCTTGAGGTAGCGCGAGCCCGCCGCCCAGGGCAGCGGCGGGATCTCGACCGCGGTGATCAGCTCGCCGCGGGCCAGCGCGGTCTCGCGCTCGGGATGGTCGCCGGGGAGCAGGTGCAGCTCGGTGACGGGAACGCTGCGCCCCCCGCCGGGGCCGCGCACCGACACGGTGGCGCCGAGCGCCGCCAGCGCCACGCACATGTCCGAGGGATGCACGGCGATGCAGGCCGGGCTGGTGCCGAGGACGGCGTGGCCGCGGTGGACGCCGTCGCGGGCTCCGCACCCGGAGCCGGGCTCGCGGCGGTTGCAGGGCATGGCGGTGTCGCGGAAGTAGCTGCAGCGGGTGCGCTGCATCAGGTTCCCGCCGACCGTGGCCATGTTGCGCAGCTGCGCCGACGCGCCCGCGAGCAGCGCCTCGGAGAGCATCGGGAACCGCCCCCGCACCGCAGGGTGGTGGGCGACGTCGCTGATCCGCGCCAGGGCGCCGATGCGCAGGCCGCCGCCGTCGAGCTCGTCGATGCCGCGCAGCGGCAGCGCGTTGATGTCCACCAGCACCGCCGCGGTCTCGACGTCGAGCTTGAGCATGTCGAGGAGGTTGGTCCCGCCCGCCAGCCAGGCCGCGTCGCCGGGGTGGCCCGCCAGGGCGGCGAGCGCCGCCTCCTCGCTCCCCACCGCCAGGTGCCGGATCGGCCTCACCCGGCCGCGTCCCCGACCCGGCCGAGCTCGCGGCGGGCCTGCTGCACCGCGGCGATGATCCCGGGATGGGCGCCGCAGCGGCAGAGGTTGCCGCTCATCGCCTCGCGGACGTCGGCGTCGTCGGGGCCGCAGGGCTCGTCGAGCAGGGCCACCGCGCTCATCACCTGGCCGGGGGTGCAGTAGCCGCACTGCATCCCGTCGTGCTCGATGAAGGCGCGCTGCACCGGGTGCAGCTCGTCGCCGCGGGCCAGGCCCTCGACGGTGGTGACCTGGTGCCCGGCCTCCATCACCGCCAGGGTGAGGCAGGAGAGGATGCGGCGGCCGTCGACGATCACCGTGCAGGCACCGCACTGCCCCATGTCGCAGCCCTTCTTGGTGCCGGTGAGATGGAGGTGGTCGCGCAGCGCGTCGAGCAGGGTGGTGCGGGGGGCCAGGCGGAGCACCTGCTCGGCGCCGTTGACCCGCATCCGGACCTCCACCGATTCCACGGCGCCATGGTACGCACCGCGTCGTGCCGCGTCACAGCACCAGCATGGAGTCGCCGAACTCGTGCCAGAGGTAGCCGCGCTGGAGCATCTCGGCGTGGGCGCGCTCGAGCAGCGGCGCCGGGACCGCGGCGGCGACGATGTCGAGGTGCGACGCGCCGGGCTCGTGGAGGCCGGTGAGCAGCGAATCGACGGCGCGCATCCGGTGCCCCGGGGTGACCGCGAGGCCGGTCCAGCCCCGGGCGGGCAGCACCCGCCGCCGGCCGCCGGCGGCGCTCTCCAGGGCACGGACCACGGTGGTGCCGACGGCGACGACCCGGCCCGCCCGGTTGATCGCCGCGGCGGCGCCCGGGCCCACCGAGAACCACTCCTCGAGGAGCGGATGGGTGGCGTCGACGGCGTCGTCCTGGGTGGAGCTGAGGCCGGTGTGGAGGACGATGTCGGCGACCTCCACGCCGCGTGCGCGGAGCCCGAGGAGCAGCTCCCAGCTCAGCACCCGGCCCGCCGAGGGGGTCTCCGCCGAGCCCGGGTGGGTGGCGTAGACGGTCTGGTCGTGCTCGGCGGCGATGCCCTCGCCGGCGTACGAGTAGCGGATCGGGCGCCCGTGGGCGAGCAGGGTCTCGAGCCCGCCGGCGCCCTCGAGCTCCAGCCGCCAGACCAGCGGGACGTCGGCACGGCGGCCGGTGACCAGCGCGGTGAGGCCGCCGGGGAGGCGCAGCCGCTCGCCCTCGCGCAGCGGCACCGGGGCGTGGGGAGGGGTGACGCCGACGGCGAGCGCGTCCCAGCTCTGCCCCCGCCGCACCCAGGGACGGATCTCGACGGCGCCGCCGTCGGCGCGAGCGCCGCGCAGGGTGGCGGGGATGGTGCGGCTGCTGTTCACCACCAGCAGGTCGCCGGCGCCGAGGTGGTCGCCGAGCCGCGCGACGGTGGTGTGGACCACCGCCCGCGCCGCCCGTTCGACGACGCAGAGCCGCACCCCGTCGCGGCGGAGGCCGCGCAGCTCGGGCGGCGCCGAGGCGCGCTGGCGCGGGGGGACGGCGAGCATGGTCACGAGAGCGCCGCCACCGTCCGGGTCGCGACCTCCGCGGGCGCGGCGACCAGGCGGAGGATGGCCTCGGCGACCTCGACGGGGTCGCGCAGCGTGGCCGGGTCGGCGTCGGGGTCGGCGGCGCGGTGCATGTCGGTGTCCATGTCGCCGGGGTCGACGGCGATCACCCGCACCCCGCTGCCCTCCAGCTCCGCCGCCCAGCTGCGGGTCAGCCCCTCGAGCGCGGCCTTGGAGGCGCCGTACACGCCCCAGCCGGGATAGCCTACGACGGCGGCGTCGGAGGTGATGTTCACCACCACGCCGCGGCCGCGCAGCAGCATGCCGCCGATCACGGCGCGGGTGAGCCGGAAGGCGCCGAGCACGTTGACGTCGAGCGCCCGCTGCAGCGCCTCGCTGCTGGCGTCGGTGAGGTGGGCGAGCGGCACGGTGCCGAGGTCGGAGGCGTTGTTGACGAGGATGTCCACAGCTCCGAGGTGGTCGAGCGCGGTGGCGGCGACCCGCTCGACGTCGCGGGCGATGCCGAGGTCGGCGCTGATCACCACCGCCCGAACGCCGGCGGCGCAGACCTCCGCGACCACCTCCTCGAGCGGAGCGATGCGGCGCCCGCAGAGGGCCAGCACGGCTCCCTCCCGGGCGAAGCTCAGCGCCAGGGCGCGGCCGAGGCCCCGCGAAGCGCCGGTGATGAGGGCGGCCTGTCCGTCGAGCGATCCCATGCTCTCGATGCTCGACGAGCGATGGCTCCGGGCGCGTCGGCCAGCGGACGGAGCCGGGGGTCGGTCTTCCGGCGGATGGGGGTGGGGGCCCGGGCCGGTCACGGGCCGGCCCTGCGCCTCGGGCGCCTCCAGCACCCGCCGGTGGCGGTGCCCAGCAGCAGGCCGTCGTGGGTCTCGAAGCAGAGGTCGCCCCCGGCGGTGCGGCGGATGTCGAACTCGCCGTCGTGGTGCCGGTTGTGGTGGTATTCGCACAGCGAGAGGAGGTTCCACAGCCTCGTCGGACCTCCGTCGATCCGGTGGTGGATGTGGTGGGC
>DASXNK010000017.1 GCA_036495095.1 Candidatus Dormiibacterota bacterium
GAGCGCGTGGGCCCGGCCCCGGATCCTGGCGGGATCGCGCTCGCCGCCGAGCAGCGCCTCGAGCAGGTCTCGGCGCAGCACCCGGCCGTAGTTGGCGAAGCCCTGCGCCTCGTGGAGGTAGGCGTGGGCGCCGGCCGTCGAGGCGATGTCGACATGGCGCATCACCGTGCCCGCGATGTCGAGCGCGGCCTCCAGCTCCTCCGCGCGATCGTCGTGCACGGCGGCGCGCAACGCCTCCCAGGCGACCTGGCCCCAGACCCGGCACCCGTGCAGGAACGACTCCAGTGACACCCCCTGGTGGACGCGGCGCGCGGCACCCAGGCGGGTCGTCTCGGCCTGCCCGTTCGCGACCGGCTCACCCCGCTCGAGGTCAGCCAGCAACGCCTCGATGTTCTCCACCGCGAGCCCGACGGCGTCGGCGGAGAGCGCATCGCCGCCGGCACGGTAGTCGACGATCTCCTCCCGAAAGCGGGCGACGATCCGCCTCGCGAGCTCGTCCTCGTGGCCGGCGAGCCGGCCGACGATGGCTCGTATCGCCTCCCTGCGGGCGGGTGACGCCGCGCCTGTGGGAAGCGCGTAGCCGGCGGCGCCGAAATTCTCGCTTTTCTGCATGGGACCGAGCGGCCTGTCCATCTACAGTGGGCGCCTGCTGATCAATCGATCACCAAGGCCGATCATCCTCGGCCCCCGAGACGTCGCTGGCGGAGAACTGACATGCCCGCGTTGACCCAGCTTCTCGGTCCATTGCTCGCGCCGGTGCTCGCCCTCGGCGCGGTGCCGGGGCAGCCGGGGGCGTCCCCAGCTGCTGCGCCCAGTGCCCACACCGGCACCCACTTCACGGGCACCTACGTGAACTCGGCGGGTGCCCGGTCCTACCTGGGCTACGTGCCGTCCAGCTATCGGGCGGGAACGGCGGTGCCGCTGGTCGTCGCCCTGCACGGGTGCACCGAGACCGCGGACACCTACCGCCAGCTGGCCCAGACCGACAGCCTCGCAGAGGCCAGGAACTTCCTCGTCGTCTACCCCGAGCAGAGCCAGGGCGCCAACCGCATGCAGTGCTGGAACTGGTTCAACCCCACCGACATGCAACGCGGCTCGGGTGAGCCGTCGCTCATCGCCGGGATCACCCAGTGGGTCCAGCAGCACTACAGCATCGATCCGAAGCGGGTCGACGTGATGGGCCTCTCCGCCGGCGGGGCGATGACATCGGTCATGGGCGCCACCTATCCCGACCTCTACGCGGCGATCGGGGTGGGCTCGGGAATCGAGTACGGTGCCACCGGGATCCAGTACGGGAGCAGCGGGCTCGACCCGGCGCAGGCCGGCGCGATGGCCTACCGCGCGATGGGCGCTCACGCTCGGGTGATGCCGACCCTGATCTTCCACGGCGGCAAGGACACGACCGTGCCTGTGGTCAATGCCGACAACCTGGTGCGGCAGTGGCTGACGACCGCCGACCTGGCCGACGACGGCAGGGCGAACGACGGCTCGGTCCCGCTGACGCCCAGCCGCACGCGGGTCGGGCACACCGCGGGCGGCCGTGCCTACACGGTCGCTGCGTACGTCGACAGCCATGGTCGGGAGCTCCTGCAGTACTGGCTCGTGCCGGACATGGCGCACGCCTGGTCCGGCGGCTGCGGGTGCGCTCAGTACGCCGACCCCTCCGGTCCGGACGAGACCGCCGCGATGTACGACTTCTTCGTGAGCCATCCGATGCCCTAGCGTGGAGCGGGGGGGCGTCGTCGACGCCCCCCGGCCCTTCCCTCAGGCCGCCTCCAGCAGATCTCCCCGGTGGGGGATCAGCACGTCTCGGAGCGACAGCGGCGACCGTCCGGTGAGGCCCTCGAACGCCGGGTCGATCACGTCGAAGTACCCCTCGCGGAGGGCGCGGCCGAATGCCGCGATCGCACGGGCGACGGGCTTCGGGGTGCCGTAGCGGACCAGACCCCACACCAGCATCCGGTCGCCGACGCCGACGACCTTCACCGACCGGCCGCTGAGCTCGCCGAAGAGGGCGGCGAGGTCACGCTGGGAGAGCGCCTGGGGGCCGGTGATGTCATAGGTCCTGCCCCCGTGCCCCTCGGTGGTGAGGACCGCCGCGGCGGCATCGGCGCAATCGCGACGCGAGACCGGCACCAGCCGCCCCTCGCCCGCGTTGCTGACCAGCTGGCCGGCGCGGACGGCGAGCGTCGCCGGTTGCACCTGCAGTTCGGCGAAGCTTCCGAATCGCAGCACCGTCCATGCGGGGCCGCTGCCGCGGAGGATCTGCTCGGTCTCGCCGTTCTCCTCGGCGATCGGGCCGATCGGGTTCTCGGCCTCGGGATTGACGTGTGACGTGTACACGATGTGGTCGACGCCGGCGACAACTGCGGCGTCGATCGCCGCACGGTGCTGCACGACCCGCCGCCCGACGTTGTCGGTGCTGATCAGCAGCATGCGCCGGCCGCCCGCGAACGCCTCGCGCAGCGAGGCGGGGTTGTCGAAGTCGCCATGGCGGACGTCCGCGCCGCGGGCGGCGAGGTCGCTCAGCGCGGCCGGGTGGCGGGTGACGAGCACGACCTCCTCCGGCGCGAGCCGCGCCATCAGGTTCTCGGCGACGAGGCGCCCGAGCTTGCCCGAGGCCCCGGTGACGATGACCTTCATGTGGAATCTCCAGTGGTGACGTGGTGGTCTTCCGGCAGTGGATCACCACCCTACGGCGTCCCCGAGCGCACCACGACCGACCGAACAGACGGGTTCTTCGGTACCAGGGGCCAGCGGGCGCCGGCACGGCGGCACCCCAGAGTCAGCGGCGTCAGAAACAACCGATGCACAGCGAGCCGGCATGGACCCGGGCTCTGCGAGCTCGGAGGGAGTGATTCGATGCCGTGTGCAAGGAACGGAAACATCAAGCTGAACTGGACGAGCACCGGCCACGGCCCCGCCGTCCTGCTCATCCCCGGACAGGGGATGACGCTGCAGGGGTGGTGGTCGACGATCCCCGTCCTGGCCCGCCACTTCAGGGTGATCGCGTTCGACAACCGCGACACCGGGGGCAGCGGTCCCGTGTCCATCCCCTACACCGTCGCCCAGCTGGCCGATGACGCCGTCGCGGTGCTGGACGCGGCAGAGGTGGAGCGTGCGCACGTGTACGGCATCTCCCTGGGCGGCGAGGTCGCACAGGAGATGGCGCTGCGCCATCCCGACCGGGTGGGGGCGCTGGTGCTCGGCGCCACCTCCCCGGGCGGGCTCCGCGCCGTGCTCCCCGGCCCGCTGCCGCTGACGTTCTTTGCGCGCGCCGGCGCGATGGGGCCGGAGGAGGCGGAGTGGGCGGCGGTCCCCTACACCTACGCCGAGGCGACCCGCCGCCATCACGCCGACCGGATTGCGGCGAACATCGCCAATCGGGTGGGCTCCCGGATCGGCACGTTCACCTACCTGCACCAGGCCGCCGCCGCCGCCGCGCACAGCACGTTCAACCGGCTCGGGCAGATCACCGCGCCCACGCTGGTCGTCCACGGAGAGCAGGACGTCGTGGTGCCTCCGGGCAACGGACGGCTGCTGGCAGAGAGGATTCCCGGAGCGGAGCTCAGGCTCTGGCCGGAGGCCGCGCACATGTACATCATCGACGAGCCGCTCGCCGATCGTGAGATCGCGCGTTTCCTCCAGCGTCACTCCTCCACCTCCGGAGCGCTGCACCTCGCAGCCTAGGGCCTGATCCCCGATACCGCACGACTGGCCCTTTGGCCAGTGCGGTCGTCACCGCACCGTCCGTACGGTGGCAGAGCAGAAACGTCGTCAATCCGAACGCGCCTGCAAAGGAGCAACCATGACCTCGATCGCCGCCGTCCACCGCAGCTCGGGCCGGGCGTGAGTCATGGCCAGCACCGTCCGCCGGCGTCTCGCCGCCGTCGCCGTCACCGCCCTGGTCTGCGGGGCCTTCGCCATCGTTCAGGTCACCGCGACGACGCCGCACACCTGGGTCGCGGCGACCACCGAATCCCACGCAGCGCACGTCACCGACCCCGACCGGCCCCTCTCCACCCAGACCCCGATTGCAGCGCCGCCCCCGCTCCCCAGCCCTGCGCCGACCTCGGTCCCGGTCGTCCAGCGGGCGGCGTCGGCGCCCGCGATCGTGCCCGCGCCCCCGGTGGTCCGGCGTCCTCCGGCACCGGTGCTGCGGCCTGACTGGCTCACCAGCGGAGACCGCAGCCTCGACACCGGCGTCGGCGTCTACAGCGACTGCTCGGGCGCCACCGAGCTCACCCACAACGCCGCCGCCATCGACACCTGCGTCGCAGGTCCGACCTACTTCGTGGGCCACAACGCCGGCGTGTTCACTCCGCTGATGCACATGGGGGTGGGCGCGATCATCACCTACTACGACGACGGCGCCGCGGCGCACGTCTGGCGTGTGGTCTCGGTGCGCTCCGGCTGGCGCGCGGCGAACGGGGTGCCGCCCGCCACCCAGCCCGACGTCGTCGCCCAGTTCCAGACCTGCGCAGTCCCGGACGGCTCGATCGACCGCATCCTCGACGTGGTTCCCGCCTAGTCAACACGGGGGACACCGGGGATGGAGGAACTACAAGGTCGAGTGATGTGCACCCCCTCCCCTCTCCGTCAACCTGAGTGATCGAATGCCATGGAACTCAGACACCTTCGCTACTTCGTCGCCGTCGCCGAGGAGCTGCACTTCCGGCGGGCCGCCGAGCGTCTGCACGTCGCTCAGCCGGCGGTCAGCGAGCAGGTGCGCAGGCTCGAGGAGGAGCTGGGCGTCCAGCTCCTGGGCCGGAGGCACCAGCGGGTCTCGCTGACGCCCGCAGGCGACGTGTTCCTGGTCGAGGCACAGCGGGTCCTGGAGCAGGCCGATCGAGCGCGGCGCGCGGCGATCCGCACCGGCGACCAGGCCAGGGGGAGGCTGCGGGTCGGACATCTTCCCGATGCCGTCCCCTCCGCCCTGCCACGAGCGCTCGGTCGGTTCACGACGACGACCCCGGGCGTGGAGGTGGTGCTCGAGACCTACCCCTCGGCGGAGCTCGTCGAGCGCGTGCGCGACCGCCAGCTCGATGCCGCGGTCGTCTGCCTGCCCGCGCCGGTCGACGGACTGCGGGTGACGGTCCTGGACGAGGAGGGCGTGGTGGTCGCGCTGGGCGAGTCGCATCCTGCGGCGGGCGCGGTGATGATCAGGCCGCACCAGCTGGAGCGCACCCCGCTCCTGCTGATGGCCCGCACCACCAACCCGGCCTTCTTCGACTGCGTGATCACGGCGTGGCGGGAGGCGGGGGTCGCGGCGGCGCCGATGGAGGTGACGGTGCCCAACCTGGAGCATCTCCTGCTCGCGGTCGCCGCCGGCGCGGGCGCGGCCCTGCTTCCCGGATCGGCCGCGCAGCGCTATGCCACCGCAGGCGTCCGGTTCGTCCCGCTGGCGCCCCCGTCCCCCACCTGCGAGGTGGTCGTCATCAGCCATCCCGATCACACCGGCATCGCGACGTCCGCATTCCTGCAGCTGGCACACGCCGAGTCCAGCCGGGCTGGTGAGAACGAGCACTCGCTGGCGCTGCGCGGGATGTCCGTGGGATACGGGGCGGCGGCCGCCGGGTCGTGATGTGAGGGACAGGCGGTGACCGTCCCAAGGGACGGCCACCGGCGCGCGGCGTGGCACACAGACTCGACGGGACACCAGAGCGCCGCAATCACGGGATCACGCTCGTACAAGGAAAGGAAAGGAGAACGCGTGACCGCAAACTATCCAATCATCACCGTCGAGGGCGTCGAGAAGTCGTTCGGCTCGACCCGTGCCCTGGCGGGTGTCGACCTCATCGTCGAGCACGGGACCGTGCTCGGCCTCCTGGGCCGCAACGGCGCCGGGAAGACGACCCTGGTGCGGATCCTGGCGACCCTGCTCGCCCCCGACGCCGGGCGCCTGCGCATCGCCGGGATGGATGTCGCACGCCGGCCGCGGACGGTCCGCTCCCTGATCGGTTTCGCCGGCCAGTCGTCCGCCGTCGACGAGAACCTGACCGGGCGCGAGAACCTCAGGTTGGTCGGCCGCCTGTACGGCCTGCCGGCGTCGGAGGCGCGATCGCGCGCCGACCAGACTTTGGAGCGTCTCACCCTCACCGAGGCCGCCGATCGGCGGGTGCGGACCTACTCGGGCGGCATGCGCCGCCGTCTCGACCTCGGCGCCAGCCTCGTCGGCCGTCCGATGGTGCTGCTCATGGACGAACCCACCACCGGGCTCGACCCGCGCACGCGGATCGAGCTGTGGACGTTCATCGACGAGCTGGTCCGCGAGGGCACCACGGTGCTGCTGACCACCCAGTACCTCGAGGAGGCCGACCGGCTGGCCGATCGCATCGCGGTGATCGAGCGCGGCCGGGTGATCGCCGCCGGCACCCCCGATGAGCTCAAGCAGCGCATCGGCGGCGACGTCCTCGAGGTGCGCGCCACCAGCTCCGGCGATGTCGAACGACTCGTGGGCCTGCTGGACGGGCTCGGCTCCGGGGCTCCGGTCGCGGACCTGCGGGGACAGCGCGTCACCCTGCCGACGAGCCAGCGGGTGCAGACGCTGCTGGCGGCCGCCCGGCGCATCGAGGAGTGCGGCATCGCCGTCGACGACCTCGGCGTGCGCCGTCCCTCGCTCGACGACGTCTTCCTGAGCCTCACCAACCGGATCGCGACCGAGCCGCCGGCGGGTCAACCGGGCGTCGCCCCACCGGGCGAGCGGTCGGCCCCGCAGCGACCCCGGCCGCAGGGGGTCGCATGATGACCACCGCATTCCCTGCCGGCATCACGCGCCCGGCGGTCCCGCTGTGGTGGGATGAGCTCGGCCGTCGCATCCTGCGCCTCGACACCGCGGTCATGGTGGCGGTGATCGTCGCCGCCGGGATCATCCTGGCGGCGGCGATCCTCGCCCTCTCCCGCGGGGACCGAGCGGCGGGCGACCGGATCGACACCCGTCATCCGGTCCGCCGGGAGGGGCTGAGCGCATTCCTCTCGGACACGATGGTGCTGACCCGCCGCAACCTCCTGCTCTCGCTGCGGACGCCCCAGCTGATCGTCGCCGGCGCGCTCATGCCGGTCATGTTCGTGCTGCTGTTCCGCTATGTGTTCGGTGGCTCGATCCACGTCGCCGGGTATCACAGCTACGTCGACTTCCTGATCCCGGGGATCATCGTGCAGACGTCGCTCTTCGGCGGCTCGTCCTCCGCGGTCAGTGTCGCCGAGGACATGTCGCTGGGCGTCATCGACCGCTTCCGCTCGCTCCCGACCTACCACGGGGCGATTCTCACCGCTCGCACGCTGGCCGACCTCGTGCGTCTCACCTACACGGTGGGTCTGATGATCCTGATCGGCCTCCTCGTCGGCTTCAGGTTCCACAACGGGCCGGCGCCGATCCTCGCGGGCGTCGGGATCGCCCTGCTCTTCGGATATGCGTGCTCCTGGCTCTTCGCGCTCCTCGGCCTGGTCGTGCGCAACGTCGAGACCGCGACGCTGGCGTCGTTCATGGTCATCTTCCCGCTCGTCTTCGCGGCGTCGACGTTCACGTCGACGGAGACGATGCCCGACTGGCTGAGGACGTTCGCCAACGCGCAGCCCGTGACCCAGGTCATCGACGCCCTCCGGGCGCTGACCCAGGGAAGCGGCTCCGCCGAGGGACCGATGCTCAGCGCGCTCGCCTGGTCGGCCGGAATCCTGGTGGTGTCGGCCACGCTGGCGATCCGCCGGTTCCGCAGCTTCTGACCGACGCAATCCCACACGACGGCGGCGCTGCCGCTGGCACCCAGGAGATCGATGTCATGCATCACGCCCTCTCAGTCAACCGCTCGATGGTGGTGGCGGCGGCCGCCGCAGGCCTGGTGAGCGCCGGCGTCCCGCCCCCCGGCCCGAGCATCCCGGCCAGCGCCGCCGTCACCGCCGTCCGGACGCCCGCCACCGGTGATGGCCAGGGCGGCGACACCACGACGGTGACGACGACGTGCACCAACGGCCTGATCATCGTGCTCGCCCCGTGGACCGTGCTCCCCTGTGGACCCCCTGCGTCGTCCGCCGGCCCGGCCGCGCTGGTGCCGGGTGCTGGAACCGGCTCTTTCACCTCGCTGCCCTGACGAGTGCCTCAACGGCACCCCATCTCGCCGGCGCCCGGATGCCCACCACGTCACTGGGGAGAGACAAACGACGTGTCCCAGCTGAACCCGACATACCGAGCACGCCATGCCACCACGATCACCCGCGAGCGCGCGCTGAGCGATCCGTTCCGGGCCATCGGGGAGATCCCGGTGCGTGGCGGCGGGCTGTGCGTCGCGCGCTCGGGCGCGCACCATCACGACGCCGATGCGGTCGTCCTCGCCGTCCACGGCATCACGTCGTCTCGGATGGCGTGGCGGACGGTCGCCCGAGAGCTCGCGGGCGTCAGAGGTGTCTGCCTGCTGGCACCCGATCTACGGGGGCGCGGACACAGTGCCGCCCTGCCCGGCCCGTACGGCATGGACGTCCACGTGGCCGATCTGCTCGCCGTCCTCGACCACGCCGGGGTCCAGCGCGCCGTGCTCGCCGGGCATTCGATGGGGGCATACGTCGTCGCCCGGCTCGCGGCCCAGCACCCGGAACGGGTCGCCGCGGTGGTGCTGCTCGACGGCGGCCTGTCGATCCCCCTCCCGCCCGGCCAGGACCCCGACGACGTGCTCCAGCTCGTGCTCGAGCAGTCGGTCGCACGCCTCCAGATGACCTTCGAGTCGGTCGACGAATACGTGGGGCTATGGCGCCAGCACCCGGCGTTGCAGCACCGGTGGAACGATGACGTCGACGCCTATGCCCGATACGACGTGGCCGGTGAGCCGGGCGCGATGCGCTGCGTGGTCTCGCCGGCGTCGGTGATCGCCGACTGTGAGGACCTGGTCCTCGACCCGACGACCCGCACGGCGATCGATCGCGTGCACGCGCCTCTCAGCCTCGTGTGGGCGCCGCGCGGCATCCTCGACGACGAGCCGCTGCTGCCTCGACCGATCCGCGACGCCTTCCTCGCAGCCCATCCCGGCGCGCGGATCGAGGAGATCGAGGACGCCAACCACTACACGATGGCGTTCGGCGCGGGCCCCGGCCCGCGCCGGGTCGCCGCGGTCATCGAGGCCGCGATCCGCCGGGCCGTCAGGGTCTGAGGTCCACCGGGCAGCCACGCGGGCGGCCGCCATCGGCCGCCCGCGACACCGGTACCATCCGCCGCAGCCGCCGACGCCCATGGCCCTGCATCAAGGGGCCGGGTCCGGAGAGCCCGTGACCATCGTCGAGGCTCCTGGCCATCTCGCTGACCTGCGACCTGTAGCTGCCGGTGCGCCGCGTCCGGCAGGCCCCGGCCGGCGCACGACAGGCGACCACCCATCCGTATCGACCGGGGCGACGGCTCGTTCCGGCGCCGGGCGCTCACCACGGAGCGCGGTGTGACAACGCGCGGCGGGCACGTCGCCCGCCGCGCGTTGCACACGGCCCCCGGCGGTCCCGCCTCGGCCAGCTCGTCATGTTCATGCTGGCCGGGCGGACCGTCCTGGGTCCGGAGGAGAGGCGCCGCTACTTGGTGAACTGGGGGCCGCCGCCGAAGCAGGCGGGGTGCGGCTTGTCGTGCAGCGGGCCGTAGGGGCCCCAGGGGCCGAGTGGGCCGAAGGGGCCGAGGTTGTAGGCGAACGCCATGCACTGCAGGTTGTCCGCTCCCGGAGCGGCGGGGGGCGAGACCAGCGGAGTGGTGACTGGGGCAGGAGCAGCCACTCCGACCATGTGGATGGCCGGCGTCGCGGCGCTCGCCGCGGCCACGGTGACGGTGACGGCGAGCAGACCGACGACTGCTCCCCGCCGCACGATGCGGTTGAGCCGGGTCATGTGGTGTCGAACCTCCTTGGCGCCGGGCGGCCGGGGCTGCCGCCGGACAGATGCTGGATGCGGGCGCTTCCTCAGCGCGCCCCGCCGTGGGGACCACCGTCCCATTCAGCGGTCACTCCCGCACATGCCCCGTCGGACAGTTCCAGCTGTCCGGAGGAGCGCGTGGTGACCGCCATGGGTCCTACCGGTGCTGGGGCACGAGGTGCGTGCCCCCGCCGATCGGGAAGAAGTCCTGCAGCGCGCTGACGCCCGCCTGCATGCCGGCGAGGCCGGCGGTGGCGCCCGCCTGCCAGCCCTGCAGGCCGGCGGTGGCACCCGCCTTCATGCCCGCGAGGCCGTCGGCGGCGCCGATCCGCCAGGCATCCTGGGTGAGGCCGAGCGCCGCCTGCAGGCTGTCGAGGCCGGCGTTGGCGTCGATCCGCCCGTCGCTCGGCGAGGCGTTGGCGCCCACCTGCAGGCCGCCGACGGGCGGGGTGGTGGCGGCGCTGGCGTGGACCGCCGGGACGGCGATCGCCAGGGCGCCGGCGACCGCGGCAGCGGCGGTGAGACGGTGTCGAGTGGTCATGTGATGTGTACCCCTTGTGGTGGTCGGATGGACCTCCAGGGTGGGCTGTGAGCGGCCCGGCGACACCGCTCGCACGGCCTGTCCGGACCGGTCCACGGGACAGTGGCGGGCGCTCCCCGCGGGGCGAGCATGGGCACGGAACCCCTGGTCGAGACCACTGTCCGAACCGCCGCTCGGCCGGAGTGGCCCTCGGCGCGGACCACCGACCAGCCGGAGAGACACATGTGCGGCATTACGGGATGGATCTCGTTCGACCGTGACCTGGCCCGCGAGCGTGACGTCCTCGACGCGATGACGCAGACGATGGCGTGTCGCGGGCCGGACGCGTCCGGCACGTGGGTCGACGGCCCGGCGGCCCTCGGACACCGGCGGCTGGCGGTGATCGATCTGCAGGGCGGGGCCCAGCCGATGTCGGTGCGGCAGCCGGCGGGCGACGTCGTGCTGGTCTACAGCGGCGAGGCCTACAACTACACCGAGCTGCGCGACGAGCTGCAGCGGGCGGGTGAACGGTTCGAGACCTCGAGCGACACCGAGGTCGTGCTGCGCGGATACCTGCGCTGGGGCGACGGGGTGGCCGAGCGGCTGAACGGCATGTACGCGTTCGCGATCTGGGACGGCCGGATGCGCCGGTTGGTGATGATCCGCGACCGGATGGGGATCAAGCCCCTGTACATCCACCGCACCGCCGACGGGGTGCTGTTCGGATCCGAGCCCAAGGCGATCTTCGCCAATCCGCTGGCATCGCGGACGGTCGACGCCGACGGGCTTCGCGAGATGTTCGCGTTCGTCAAGACGCCCGGGAGCGCGGTGTGGGCGGGGATGCGCGAGGTCGAGCCGGGCACGGTCGTGACCGTCGACGCCGAAGGCATGCGCGAGCGCCGCTACTGGCGGCTGGAGACGCGCCCGCACCCGGACGACCGCGACCGGACCGTCGCCAGGGTGCGCGAGCTCCTGGACGACATCGTCCGCCGCCAGCTCGTCGCCGACGTGCCCCGCTGCGTGCTGCTCTCCGGCGGGCTCGACTCGAGCACGATCACCGCCCTGTCCGCCATCCAGCTGGCCGTGACCGGCGAGCGGGTGCGCACCTTCGCGGTCGACTTCGTCGGCCAGACCGAGAACTTCACGCCCGACGAGATGCGCCCCACCGCCGACACGCCGTATGTGCACGACGTCGCCCGGCACGTCGGTTCCGAGCACGCCGACATCGTGATCGACCACGGCACCCTCGCCGACCCCGCGGTGCGCCGCGCCGTGGTCGGGGCGCGCGACCTGCCCACCGGCCTCGGCGACATGGACGCCTCTCTGTATCTGCTCTGCAGAGCGATCCGCGAGCGCTCGACGGTGGCGCTGTCGGGTGAGTCGGCCGACGAGATCTTCGGCGGCTACCGCCAGTTCCACGACCCACGCATCCAGCGCGCCCAGGCCTTTCCGTGGATCGCGCTGAACGACATGCGCCTCGACGCCATCGACACGATCCTCACCCCCGATGTCCGGGGGAAGCTGGACCTGGCGGGATACCGGCACGACAGCTACGACCGCGCGATCGGCGAGGTCGAGCACCTCCCCCACGAGGACGACCTCGAGCGCCGGATGCGGATCTCGAGCTACCTGCACCTGACCCGCTTCCTGCGCATCCTGCTCGACCGCAAGGACCGCATGAGCATGGCCGTGGGCCTCGAGGTCAGGGTCCCGTTCTGCGATCACCGGCTCGTCGAGTACGTCTACAACGCGCCGTGGGCGCTCAAGACCTACGACGGCCGCGAGAAGAGCCTGCTCCGCGGCGCCGCCCGCGACGTGCTGCCGGAGTCGGTGATCGAGCGCGTCAAGAGCCCCTACCCGTCCACCCAGGACTGGCACTACGCGCGCGACCTGCAGGAGCAGGGGCGCGAGCTGCTCGCCCAGCCCGGCCACCGCGCTCTCGAGCTGGTCGACCGGACCTGGCTCGCGGCCGCGACCGGATGCGACCCCACCACCATCGCGGTCGCCGACCGCCACGGCCTCGAGTGGACCCTCAACCTCGCCACCTGGCTCGACGTCCACCGGCCGCGGCTCATGCTCTGATCCGTCGGCGGCGCGATCGCGGTGCGAGGACTACGCGCTCGCGTGATGTGAGCCCGGCCTCGCCCCCCTCAACGTGAGTCCACGTCAGTGCGTCAGCACGCGAGTCGATACATCGCAACGGAGGACATGATCGTGCCCGACATCACCCTGAGCGCCCGACCGCCGGTGGAGGACCCTCGATGAGGAGGTGGCGCAGGACCGCGGCACCGCTGGCGCTGGCCGCCCTGCTGTCCGCCCTGCCGCTGAGCTCGACCGCGGTGGGGTTCGGGCTCGCCCAGGCCGTGCCGGTGGCCGCAGCCACCGTCCAGCCCATGCACGCCGGCCACCACGGCTCCCCCGCAGCGAGGCACGCCGATCTCTTCGACTGGGGAGGTGACGGGGAGCGTGACCACCGAGGGCACGGGTGCCGGCACGGGGGCCTGGTCCCCCTGGTCGTCCGCCTGCTCTTCGGCGTCGACGACCGCTGCTGATCTGAGGCGACCGCGGCCCCCGGAGCTTGCACCATAGGTCGAACTAACCTAGAGTAGCCTGGACGTGTATCTGGACATCCTCATCCTGTTCCTGCTCTCCGACCGGCCCGCCCACGGCTATGAGCTGAAGAAGCGGGTGGAGCATGTGATGGGGGCCGCCGTCACCCTCAACAACAATGTCCTGTATCCGGCGCTGCACCGCTTCGAGGCGATGGGAGCGGTGGAGCGCAACGCCATCGTCGTCCAGCAGGGCCGTCCGTCGCGGCACGTCTACGCACTGACCGACGTCGGTCGGGACGTCCTGGGCGACCTGATCCGAGACTTCCCCCCCGCGGATGCCATCGTCGACGCGGAGTTTCGGACACGGGTGGCGTGCTTCGACCTGGTCGACGAGGAGGTCCGGCGCGAGATCGTCGAGGCCCGGCTGGCGGCGCTGCGCGGTCGTCTCGCCCAGCTCCGCCGGCTCTCCGACGAGGCGGCCGGGTCGGCGTGGAGCGCGCGGCTCATCGACTTCCTGCTGGCACACCGCGAGTGGGAGCTGGGCTGGACCGCCACCCTCCTCGGGGAGGAGGCGAGCGTGGATTCGAGAGGGCGGGGGCAGGTTCACCGACGAGGGGCGCCGGGGGAGCCGTAGGCCGGCGCTCGCCGCCGAGCCATCCCCCGTTGCCCGCGTGACCATGCCATCGGAGGAATCCCCATGAGCGACCCGGGCATCTTCGACATGACGGACATCGGCCTCTTCAGCACGGTCGATCGGGCACCCGACCCCTCGCTCTTCGTCCGGTTCGTGGACCTGGCGAACACCATGCCGGAGGTCCGCGCGGCCAAGGCCGTGATGCTGGATGCGCTCGCGCTCGGTGGCGGCGCGTCCGTGATGGACGTGGGCTGTGGCACCGGTGACGACGCCCGCGAGCTCGCCCGCCGGGTCGGGCCCGACGGACGGGTGGTCGGCGTCGACGCCAGCGAGACGATGATCGCCGAGGCCCGCCGGCGCCTCGACGGCTCCGGACTCCGCGTCGAGTTCGAGGTCGCGGATGCCCAGCACCTGCCATTCCCGGACGACACCTTCGATGCGTGCCGCACCGAGCGGGTGCTGGCGCACGTCCCCGATCCTCGCGCCGTCCTGGCCGAGATGGCGCGCGTGACCCACCGGGGCGGCCGGGTCTGCGCTCTCGACATCGACCTGGACTCCGCGGGGCTGGAGGACCCGGTCTCCCGCGCCCTCCTCGACTCGATGATCCGCCAGGTGCGCAGCCCGCAGATCGGACGTGACCTGGCGCGACTCTTCGAGCAGGTCGGCATGGTGGACGTCGAGGCTCGCCGGCAGGACTGCGCGTTCGATCTGGAGATGGTCCGTCCGCTGATCACCAGCCAGATGTCCCGCCTGCAGGATGAGGGCGTGGTTCCGGCCGATGCGACCCGGCGCTGGTGGGCCGCCTTCGAGGAGGCGCAGCGAGCCGACCGGCCATTCCTCCCGATGGCCGCGGTGATCGTCAGCGGCGCTCCGCGCTGAGCCGTGCGATGCGGAGGGGAGGGCGATCGCACCGCCCTCCCGTCCGATGCATACTCGGTCGCGATGGCCGACCCATGAGCGCCGGCGGACCGGCGATCGACGGTGGATCCATCACCTACGCGGAAAGGAGGACCTCATGTCGAGGATCGTGCCCCACCTGTGGTTCGACACCGAGGCCAGGGAGGCTGCCGAGCTGTACACCTCGCTCTTCGACAACTCGGAGATCAGCGCGGTGAACAGGCTGCACGACACGCCGTCAGGGGATGCCGATCTCGTCTCGTTCACGCTGGCGGGCCAGCGCTTCATGGCGATCAGCGCGGGACCGCTGTTCCGGTTCAATCCCTCGGTGTCCCTCCGGGTCGACTGCGCGACCGAGGACGAGGTGGACGCCCTGTGGAACCGGCTGAGTGACGGCGGCCAGGTGCTCATGCCCCTCGACGCCTATCCGTTCAGCCGGCGCTACGGCTGGCTGCAGGACCGATACGGTCTGTCGTGGCAGGTCATGCACGCGGATGGCCGGGAGATCCGACAGCGGATCGTTCCGACGCTGCTCTTCGTCGGGGCGATGTGCGGCAGGGCCGAGGAGGCGATCAAGCTCTACACGTCGGTGTTCGACGCGTCCGGGCTGGGCGACATCCTGCGCTACGGCAGTGGGGAGGAGCCCGACGCCGAGGGAACCCTCAAGCACGCTGCCTTCACGCTCGACGGCATGCAGTTCGCGGCCATGGACAGCGCCGGTGGGCACGACTTCACCTTCAACGAGGCGATCTCGCTCATGGTCCTCTGCGACACGCAGGAGGAGATCGATCACTACTGGGAGCGGCTCTCGGCAGTGCCCGAGGCCGAGCAGTGCGGCTGGCTCAAGGACCTGTACGGTCTCTCCTGGCAGATCGCTCCCCGTGGGATGCAGCAGATGATGGAGCAGGCGGACGAGGAGCAGATGGCGCGCGTGACCAGGGCGTTCCTGAGCATGAAGAAGTTTGATCTCGCCCAGCTGGACGCCGCCTACGCGGGACGCTAGACGTCGGGTTCTCCTGCGTCCTGGTGTCACTGGCGCGGTGAGGGCCACCCGAGAGCATCGAAGACCGCGACCGGGTCGAGGTAGTCCCGCCAGTGCGTGACCTTGCGGTCCTTGATGGTGATCACGGACACGAAGCGATTGTCGTAGGCGCGACCGGTGTCCCTGACTCGGCCGTGCGTGGCGTACTCGAGTACCACGACCGACGCTTCGCGGTCCCGGTGGACGGCCAGGTCGTCGGCGCTGTGCAGGACGATCCCGGTGGCCCCGTAGGTGCGATAGAGCTCGGCCACGGCCTCGCGGCCCACCACACGACGCGGATAGCCGGGGACGCTGATGACGTAGTCCACGATGACATCCTCGTCCAGGAGGTCGAAGAAGTGCCGGCCGTCGACGAGCCCGTCCAGCCCCTTTTCGATGATCCTGAAGAACGGGTCCAGCGCGGAGAGGTTCTCCAGGTCGGTGATCATCGAGCCGCCTCGGTGGTCCAGACCTGAGCGCTCCGCCTGGCGAAGTCGGCGACGGTCAGCGCCTCAGGGCCGGTTGGTGCGTACTGCGCGCCGGCATGGGCCTCGGGGTTCGCCAATGTCTCGGCGGCGACCGCGGCGATGTCCTCGGCGTCGACGAAGGCGTCGGCACCGTCCCCGGTGGGCACCGTGATCACGCCGTCGACGAGCGGCAGGTGGTCGTCGCTGAAGTTCTGCATGACCCAGGCGGGGCGGAGGATGGCGTGGGTGAGGCCGGTCCGGCTCAGGAGGTCGAGTTCGACGGCCCGGATCGCGAACCCGGGCGAGGCCCGGTCGATGCCGTATGTGCTGAGGTAGGTGACATGCCGTACTCCGGCGGCCTCGGCGAGGTCGAGGAAGTCCGACACCTGAGCGGCGAAATCGACCCTCATGACCGGGGTCACCAGGTAGACGCTGTCGACGCCGGACAGTGCGGGGCCGTGGGTGGCCCTGTCGTCCCAGTCGAACCGGACGTCGGCGTCGCCGCGTGCCGCTGTCCGGGCACCCAGCCCTCGATCGATGAGGTTCTTCGCGAGTCGCGACCCGGTCCTTCCGGTACCGCCGAGCACGAGCGTGGTCCGCTGTGAATTCGTCATGGCTCAAGCATGCGAGCCTGACGATACCCACTCAATGCGTAGAACTCGCGAATTGTTTAAGCGAAACGCTCATACCCTTGACGATGGCACCGGTTCGCCGAACACTCGCCGGATGGACCTCCTGCAGGACCACCTCACCAGGGCACGTGCCTCCGGGGGCGTCTTCGCCCGGACGGTGGCCAGGCCGCCGTGGGGGCTGCGGCTGGCGGGCACCATCCAGCTGGCGGTGCATGCCGTGCTCGAGGGGCGCGCCTGGCTGTGGCTCGACGATCCGGACTCGCCGGTCGAGCTCGCCCCCGGCGACGTCGCGCTCGTCCGTGGTGGCCCCGACCACCACATCGCCCACGAGCCCGGCGCGGTGTGCATGGAGCCCGACGAGTTCCGCGCACAGCACGCGCACCACGAACGTTCGGACGATCGGCGGGCGACGGTGTTCCTGTGCGGGGCGTACCGGTTTTCCGGCGACATCGGCCAGGGTCTGCTCGACGCGCTGCCGCCGATCCTTCCCCTGTTCGCCGCTGTCGGAGATCCCCTTCACGATGTGATCGGCCTGGTTTCGCGTGAGCTTGCGGCGTCCGCGCCCGGGCAGCAGACCGTGCTCGACAGGCTTCTCGACGTCCTTCTGGTGCTCGCGCTGAGAACGAGTTTTCAGCAGAGCCCCACGTCGCCCCGCTGGTTCCAGGCGTCGACCGATCCGCGGCTGAGCGCGGCGTTGCAGGCCATCCACTCCGACGCCGCCCGCGCCTGGACGGTGCCCGAACTGGCCGCAGTCAGCGGCCAGTCGCGGGCGGCGTTCGCGCGAACCTTCCAGCGGTCGCTGGGCCAGGCGCCCATGCAGTACCTGACCGACTGGCGCATGACCCTCGCCCGAGACCACCTGCGCACCGGCGAGTCGACCCTTGCGCAGATCGCCGACCTCACCGGCTACGGCTCGCCCTACGCCCTCGCCGCGGCCTTCCGCCGCCATCACGGGCAGCCCCCGGGTTCGTGGCGGCGACAGGAGCTCGTCCGGTCAAACCCGGACCCCTCCGACGGCGTCCACTTCGTCTGACGAGCGCCGCCTCACTCCTCCTCGAACCTGCGGGCGAGCGGGATCAGGGCGCGGCGCGACCTGATGCCGAGCTTTCCGTAGATGTGCTGCAGATGGGTGTCGATCGTCTTCACCGAGAGGAAGAGCTGGCGGGAGATCTCCGCGTTGGTCGCGCCCCGGGCGGCGAGCCGGGCGACCCGGAGCTCGGCGGAGGTGAGCGCGTCGTCGGCGGGCCGCGCCGCCCGGCGCCGGCCGCCGGCGAGGCGGAGCTCCTCGAGCGGCCGCGCCGCGACCCCGGCCGCGCCGGCCTCCTCGGCGAGCCGCACGGCCGCGGCGAGAACCTCACGCGCGCCGGCGATGCGGCCGGCGCGACGCAGCAGCGCGCCGAGATCGCAGAGGCTGCGGCTGCGCTCGAGCGGCAGGGTCACCCGCTCGAGGATGCGCAGTCCCTCCTCGTGGGCGCCGATCGCCGCGGGGATGTCGCCGGCGAGCTCGCGCAGCGCCGCCTGCGCCGACCATCCCGCCGCGGCCGACCACGGGCAGTCGAGGGTCGCCCCCCGGACCTGCAGCCAGCCGGCGAGCCGCTCGACGTCCGCGAGCGCCCCGGCGGCGAGGTGGGCGCTGACCGCGTCCCGCGCCCAGGGGAGCAGGCAGGGCTCGGCCAGGCCCAGCTCGGCGGCGAGCTGCTCGAGGCCGCGTGCCTCCGCCGCGGCCGCCTCCACCTGCGCGGTACGGAGCCGCCGCCGCAGCCGGAGCAGGCCGAGGCGCAGCCGGGCGAGGCCGTCGCCACGCTGCACCGCCGTCGCCGCCTCGAGCCGCTCGGCGAGCGCGTCGCCGCCCTCGACGTCGCCGGCGTCGAGGAGGATCGCCGCGCGGATGCTGCCCACGTAGGTCTCGGCCATCGAGAGCCCGGACGCATGGACGCCCGCGCCCTCCACGGAGGCGAGGGCGCGCGCGAGGTGTCCGGTGCGGGCCTCGAGCTCGGCGGCGGTGGCGATGATCAGCGCCCGGATCGCCGGGTCGCCGAACTCGGCCCAGCGCCGCGCCAGGGTGAGCGCGGCGCCGGCCTCCTCCTCACGTCCGCGCAGCGCCGCGGCGCAGCCGTACCAGGCGATCGACGCCGCCCGGGCGGTGAGTCCATGCTCCTGGACCACCCGGGCGCCGGCGGCCGCGACCTCGAGCCCGCCCGGCTCGCCGGCGGCGAGGGCGGCGAAGCTCCACGCGCAGTCCGCGATCGCCCGGGTGGGCGCCCCGCAGCCCGCCGCGAGCGCCCGCGCCCGGGCGGCGAGCGGGAGCGCCGGACCGGGGCCGGCGGCGAAGAAGGCGACCGACGCGAGGTCGAGGAGGATCTCGACCTGCAGCGCCGGGTCGACCCCCTCGACGATCCGCAGCGCGGCGGCGTAGCGCTCGGTGCTCGCCGCGTAGTCGCCGCGGTGGAAGTCGGCGCGGCCGAGCACCGCGAGCGCCGCCGCCCGGTCGGCGGGTGAGGCGGCGGCGTCCTCGAGCACGCCCTCGCAGAGCCCGACGACCTCGGCCTCTCCCCCGCTCAGCAGCAGCGCCTCGGCGAGTGCGACCCGGGTCGCCGCCGCGGCGGCGGAGCCGGCGAGCTCGACCGCGCTGCGCAGATGGCCCGCCGCGGTGCTCGCCGCGCCGACCCGGAGCGCATCGCGGCCGGCGACCTCGAGGACGCGGATCGCCTCGGGATCACCGGCGAGGTGGCCGGCCACGGCGTGCTCCGCCGCCTCCGCCGGCGCCGACCCGCGGCCGGCGAGCAGCTCGAAGGCCCGGGCGTGGAGCCGGGCGCGGACGGGGCCGTCGAGGCTCTCGAGCAGCGCCTGCCGGAAGAGGGGATGCACGAACTCGCCGCGCCCGGCGCCGGCGTCGCGCACCAGCCCCGAGCGGCAGAGCTGCTCGAGCACCGCGTCGGCGACGTCGGCGGTCAGGCTCGCGAGCTCGCCGGCGAGGGCCGGCCGGAAGCTGACGCCGAGGACCGCCGCGCAGCGTCCGTAGCGCAGCGCCTCGGCGTCGCCGGCGACGAGACGGGACAGGATCAGGGCGCGGACCGGCGGGGCTGTCCCCGCCTCCGGGAGTGAGTCGCCCGCGCCGAGGACGCGCGCCGCCTCCTCGAGCAGCAGCGGATTTCCGGCGCAGAGCAGAGTGGCTCGCAGCAGCGCCGCGTCGTCGAGGGGCGCGTCGACCCGGCCGCGGATGAGCTCCGAGGCGGCCCCGGCGCTCAGCGGCCGCAGCGTCTCGACCCGCGCGGTGGCGTCCGCCTCGAGCGCGTGCGCCACTCCGAGGGCTGAGGGCGGGTGGGGCCGCAGCGCGGCGACGACGGCGAGCGCGTGCCCCGCGAGGCGGCGGCAGATGACGTCGAGGAGGGTGAGGGAGTCGCCGTCGGCCCAGTGGAGGTCGTCGAGCACCAGCAGGGTCGGCTGCCGCGCCGCCGCCGCCTGGAGCCAGCGCACGCTGGCATGGAAGCGCGCCGCCCGGGCGTCGACCACCCCGGCGTCGCCGGGGGCGGCGTCGAGTGGCGAGCCCTCGCCGACCGCCGCCAGCGCCTGCTCGAGGATGCCGAAGGGGAGCACCGCCTCGGCGACCGACCCGCGCCCGGAGCCCACGCGCAGACCGGTGGCGGCGGCCCGGACGGCGGCGAGGATCGACGTCTTCCCGGCGCCGGCGTCGCCGACCACGAAGAGGGCTCCGCCCTCGCCGGCCCGGGCGCCGTCGAGCAGCGCCTCGACCGCCGAGAGGACCGATTCGCGCTCGAGCAACCGCACCGCCATCGGGGGCCATTGTCCGCCCGGGGCCCCGCGCCGGGCGATCGCGGCCGGTGGTTGCCGCTCAGGTGTCACACCCGATGCTCCCAAACGCGCCGGCCCCGAGGATGGGGACACGCCCGGCAGCGGCGGCGACTCACCACCACATCGGAGACCAGCGTGAGCCTCGGCACCTCCCCTCCCCCGGCGGCCTGACCGTGGGCGTCTACGCGGTCAAACCGCGCTTCCGCCGGTCGCTGCGGGGGGTCGAGGGGCGTCTGATCGCCCGGGGCGCCACCGCCGACGGCATCACCCTCGCCGGCCTCGCCGGCTCGCTCGCGATCGCCGGCGCGGTCGCCGGCAGCGCGGCGGTCCCGCTGCTGCTCGTCGCCGTGCCGCCGCTCGCGGCCGGCCGGCTCGCCTGCAACGCCCTCGACGGCATGGTCGCGGCGACCCGCGGGACCGCGCGGCCCGCGGGCCAGGTCCTCAACGAGATGACCGACCGCGTCTCGGACTGCGCCATCGTCGTCGCCGTCGCGGTGCGGGCGGGCGCGCCCTGGGCGGGGCTCGCCGCGCTGACCCTGATGCTGCTCGGCAGCGCGGTGGGTGTCGCGTCCGCGGCCGCCGGGGGCCGGCGCCAGTACGGCGGGGTGATGGGCAAGGCCGATCGCATGGTCCTGCTCGCCGTCGCGGCCCCCGCCGCGCTGCTCACCCGGGTCGACCCGGCGCTGAGCGTCTGGCTCGTCGCGGTCGCCGGGGGGGCGGCGATCACCCTGGTCCAGCGCTCGCTCGCCATCCGCAGCGAGCTGGGCGGAGCGCCGCCGCGATGATCCACAACCCGCTCGCCAACCCGCTCTTCCTCCCTGCGCTCGCGCGGATCGGCGGCCTGCTGCTCGTGGCCGCGCTCCTCGTCCTCGCCGTCGAGCGGCGGCGCCTCCGCCGCCCCGCGAGCCTGCGGGAGAGCGTCCTCGTCATCCGCGTCGGCAGCTGGGCGGTGATGGCGCCGACCTTCGTGCTGTCGGTCTTCGCCGGGGGCGCCCTCGCGCTCGCGCTCGTCCTCTTCCTCACCGTCCAGGGGCTGCGCGAGTTCAGCACCGTCACCGGGATCGACGCCCCCGCGCGCCGGCTGCTGCTCGCACTCGGGGCGGCGGCGGTGACCGTGGCGGCGGTGCTCCCCTCCGCCTACGGCGCCCTGCCGGTCGCGGGGTTCCTCGTCCTCTCCGGCGCCGCGCTGCTCCGCGGCGGCGGCGAGGGGTCGTACCGCGACACCACGGTCGCGCTCTTCGGCTTCATGTACCTGCCGCTGATGCTCGGCTTCCTTCCGCTGATCGCGCGCGGGCTGCCCCACGGGACCGAGGTGCTCCTCGTCGTCGGCGTCTGCGTCGCGCTCTCGGACGTCTGCGCCTTCTGCGTCGGCAGCGTCGCCGGCGGAGCCCGGCTGGCGCCCCGGATCAGCCCCAACAAGACGGTCGCCGGGGCGGCGGGCAACGTCCTCGGCGCCTATCTCGGCCTCGCCGTGATGGCCGCGGTCGCCCCGGCGGGCTGGCCGCCCGCGCTCACCCTGGCGCTCCCGCTGGTCATCGCCGTCGCCAGCGTCTGGGGGGACCTCCTCGAGTCGCTGGTCAAGCGCGCCTTCGCAGTGAAGGACGCGGGCACGCTCGTGCCCGGCTTCGGCGGGATCCTCGACCGCATCGACAGCCTGCTCGTCGCCCTGCCGCTCGCCTTCCTGGCGGTGCGGCTCGCCGGTTGAGGTTCAGGTGCCACCCCCGATGGCCGCGCGTCGATCCGGAAGGACGATGACGGGGCCTCACCACCCCACCACGGAGACCCCTTCGATGATGAACAGCAACTGGAACCCCAACGTGCCGGAGCGGACGCCAGGCGCCGTGCTGCGTGCGGCCCTCACCGTGATCGCCGTCCTCGGGGCGCTCGCCGTCCTCTTCTTCGCGGCTCTCCTCGCGCTCGCGTGGCTCATCCCCGCCAACAGCTTCAACATGGGCTAGCCGCACCCGTCATGCTCGCCCCCGCCCTCACCACCCTCCCCGCCGCAGCCGGACAGCTGCACGACCGCTGGCGGCGCGTCGCCGAGAGCGATGGCGCCGCCGTCGCCGTCCTCATCTGGGCGGTGAGCGAGGCGACGCTGCAGCCGATCGCACCCGACCTCGCGCTCGGCCTGCTCGCCCTCGGCACCCGACGCCGGCTGCCCCGCCTGCTCCTGGCGGCGGTCGCGGGGATGGCGCTCGGCGGGATCTGCACCGTGCTCGCCGCCGAGGCGGCGCCGGTCGCGGCGACCGCCGTGCTCCTCCACCTCCCGCTCGCCACCCCGCACGGCCTCACCGAGGCGGGCGCCTACCTGCACTCCCACGGCATCGCCGGCGGCTTCGTCCACCAGCCCTGGAGCGGGATCTCCTTCAAGGTCTGGGCGGTCGACGCCGGCGCCGCCCACCTCGATCCGCGCAGCGTGATCCCGTGGTTCGTCGCCGGCCGCGCGGTCCGCTTCGCGGTGGTCACCGCCGCGGCCGCCGCGATCGCCGCGCTGCTCGACCGCGCGCACCTCCTCCGCACCGCCTTCCCCGTGGTCGCGACCATCGGGCTGGCGTTCTTCACCCTGATCCTCTCGCGGGTGGCGTCGTCGTGAGCTCGCGCCGGCCGCCGTCACCCACCCCGCACCGGATCGCCACCCGCCGCTCCCCACAGCGGACCGCACCGGTTCCGAACCAGTGCAACCATCACCAGGACCCGCTCACCGAGGACACCACCGTCGCCACCGCAACCGCCACCCCTCCCCGGATCGCATCCGCACCGCGGCGCCTGAGCCTCGGGCGGATGTCCGCCATCAACGCCTTCTGGTTCGGCAACGGCGCGCACTGGCAGCCGCTCTTCATCGCGCTGGTGCCCGAGGGCGCCAAGCTGATCGTCGGGAGCGGGTCGAGCGACCTGCTGGTCGGCCGCGCCACCGCCGCCGGCGGCGTGTTCGCCTTGATCGTCCCGCTCCTCGCCGGCTGGCTGTCCGACCGCACCCGCACCCGCTGGGGCCGCCGCCGGCCCTGGATGGTCGCGGGCACCGTGCTCAACGTGATCGGCCTCGCGCTCCTCGCGCTGGCCTGGTCGCCGGCGCTGCTGATCGTCTTCTACCTCGCCGTCCAGGCGGGCAACAACGTCGCCGGCGCCGCCTACAGCGGCGTCATCCCCGACGTCGTCCCCGAGGAGCAACGCGGACGCGCGTCGGGCCTGCTGGGGACGATGAACCAGCTGGGGACGGTCGTCGGCATCCTGCTCATCGCCATCGTCTTCGGCGTCCTCGGGCGCAGCCGCGCCGCGCTCCTCGCCGGCTACGCGATCGTCGCGGTCATCCTCGTCGCCACCCTGCTGATCACCCTGGTGGCGACACGGGAGCCGGTCCTGCCCGCGCTGCCGCGGACCCGCCGCGAACGGCCCTCGACCGTCGCCCTGCTCTGCGCCTCGTCGACCACCGTCGCGGTCATCGCCATCCTGCTGCTGCTGACCTCCCCGCTGGGAGCCGTATCGGGCATCGTGCTCGGGACCGTCACAGCGCTCGGCGCCGCCGGAGCCGTGCTGAGCGGGCGCCGCATCCCCGGGCTGCGCGCCTTCTTCACGGCCTTCTCGCACCGCGACTTCCTCTGGTGCTTCATCACCCGCTGCCTGATGCAGTTCGGCATCTTCTCGATCGTCCCGTTCATGGACTCGTACTTCCAGGACGTGGTCGGCTCGAAGAACTCGGGGTCGGCGAGCAGCTTCTGGCTGCTGGCCGTCATCGCCGGCGGCGTCGTTCCCGCCATCCTCGGCGGGATCTACTCCGACCGGATGGGGCGCCGCAAGGTCTTCGTCTACGCCTCGGGCGCGATCCAGGCGGTCGCCGCCTCGTTCGTCCTCTTCTCGCTGGTGAGCTCGACCGTCCCGCTCTACGCCCTCGGCCTGCTCTTCGGCGTCGGCTACGGCCTCTACTACGCGATCGACTGGGCGCTCGCCTGCGACGTCCTCCCCGATCGCGAGAACACCGCCGGGCGCGACATGGCCCTGTGGCACATCTCGCTGACGCTCCCCCAGGTGGTGGCGCCGACGCTCGCCGCCCTGCTGCTCACCTGGCTCAACGACCCGCACCACCACCTGCTCGGGATCGCCACCGGGCACAACCTCGGCTTCCGCATCGTCTTCGGCAGCGCCGCGCTCTGGTTCGTGCTCGGGACGGTGATGGTCAGCCGCATCCGGGGAGTGCGCTGATGGCCACCGCTCCGCAGGCCCTGGCGATCGCCGACCTCCCGATCCGGCCGCGACCGGGCCCCGGCTTCCGATTCGTCCGGCGGCTGATCCGCGGCGTGGGGAGAACGCTCTTCCACGTCGAGGTCCGCGGCATGGAGAACCTTCCCCACCGCCAGAACGCCGTCGTCATCGCCAACCACATGCAGTGGATCGACGCCCTGGTGGTCGTCGCCAGCCTGCCGCCGGGGCCACGCATCCACGTCCTCGGCGACCTGCGCGGGATCCCGGGGTGGACGCTGCGGATCATCCGCCACATCGGCGGCGTCATCCCCATCGACCGCGAGCAGGGCGGCAGCCCCGAGCTGCTCGCCCAGGTCAACCGCTGCCTCGACGCGGGCGGGTCGTTCCTGATCTTCCCCGAGGGGCGCTGCAACGAGAGCGAGGGCGAGGTCGGGCCCTTCCGCAAGGGGTTCGCCCACTTCGCGCTGCACAGCGGGACGTCGGTCGTGCCCGTCGGTCTCGGGGGAACCCGGGAGCTGTGGCTGCGCAAGCGGATCGTCGTGGTCGTCGGCGCACCGCTGCGCACCGACGGTCACACCGCCGAGACGCTGACCGACACGGCACGCGCCGCGGTGATCGCGCTGCTGCCGGAGGTCGTCGACCGTGGCGGCCCCCGCCTTCTGCGCCGGCGGCTCACCAACCTGTTCTGACCCCGACCGGGTCCTCATCGAGGCCGGGCTGACGATTGGCACTGATGCCGGGACCAGCGACCTGGTGGAGGTTATCCGACGCAGGTCGCACATTTCATCGACACGAGGCCGAGCAGTGGTCATTCCGCGGGCCTCATCCCCATGAGAGCTTCGAGCGACTCCAGCGACCGCGCGCGTGGCCGGCGAGCACCGGATCCACGAAGGACGACGCGGTCGCCATCGCCGCGGTGAGGTCCCGTTCGACGAGCCCTGGGACATCACGGGCGACGCGTGCATAGCCTGCTCGCCAGTTGGCGGCACCCGGGACGCCGAACCGGGCGGGGAGGGCGAGCCCGCGGCGGCCGAGCTCCGATCGGATGGCCACGTCGAGCGATGCGGCGTCCGGCTCCGATGTGTGCGCGAACACGACGATGTCCGCAAGGTCGCGATAGCGGGTGCTTCCCTCGAGCGTGCCGTCCGCCCTGGGATGCGTCTCGTTGAGAGCGCACAGCTTGTCGGCGATGTGGTCGACGAGCGGGTACGCGCGGTACGGCACGCACACCAGGCCTGGGACGTCGACTGGGAGGAGTGGCTCCACCTCCTCGGGCACACCGGTCATCGCCAGGTCGATGACCAGGTCGACATGAAACTCCGCGTACCGCGTCGCGCCCAGATAGACGACGACGGGAACGCGCAGCGCCCGTGCACCCTGCGCCTCG
>DASXNK010000018.1 GCA_036495095.1 Candidatus Dormiibacterota bacterium
GCGCCGGTGGGCGCGGTCAGCCGGATGAACTGGCCGTCGCCGTCGGCGTCGGTCCCGGACATGAACGCGGCGGTCCCGGCGCCGCCGCTGAACAGGCCCACCAGCGGCGGGGGCGGGGGCGCCGCCGCGCCGCGGAGCACCCCCGATGCGGTGGCGGTGCCGGCCAGAGCGAGGACGGCGGCGGCCGCGAAGGCGCGCGCCATCGGCAGACGGATGGACATGGTCTCTCCTCACCTTCGCCGGTCGCCACGGCTCGATCCGCCACGGCAGTCCCGACTCACCGCACTTAACGCTCGGGGAGCGCCGTTCCCCGCACGGCCGCCCCGTCGGCCTCGGGTACGCTCTTCTCGTGCCCAGGCTCCTGGTGGTGGACGACGACGCCAACCTGAGGGAGTCGCTCCGCTTCGCGCTCGCCTGCGAGGGATACTCGGTGAGCGTCGCCGAGGACGGCCGCGCCGCCCTCCAGGCGGTGGCGGCGACCCCCCCGGACCTGGTTGTGCTCGACCTGCAGATGCCCGAGATGGACGGGATCGAGGTGTGCCGGCGGATCCGCGAGGGCAGCAGCCTGCCGGTGATCATGCTCACCGCCCGGCAGGGAGTGGCCAGCCGCGTCCAGGGGCTCGACAGCGGCGCCGACGACTACCTGGTCAAGCCCTTCGCCCTCGAGGAGCTGCTGGCGCGGATCCGCGCGCTGCTCCGCCGCCGCGATCCCGAGGCCCGGCCCCGGCTGCATCGCTACGCCGACCTGGTGCTCGACGAGAACAGCCGGGAGGTGCGCCGCGGCGACCGGCGCATCGAGCTGCGCCCCCGCGAGTTCGACCTCCTCCAGCTGCTGCTCGCCAACGCCGGCACGGTGATGTCGCGGCACCGCCTCCTCGCCGGGGTGTGGAGCTACCCGGAGAGCAGTCGGGTGCTCGACGTCTACATCGGCTACCTTCGCACCAAGCTCGAGGCGGCCGGCGAGCCCCGCCTGCTCCAGACCGCCCGGGGGGTGGGCTACGTTCTCCGCCTCGAGGAGGAGCCCTGATGTCGCTGCGCCTGCGGGTCACCCTGCTCACCTGCGGGGTGGTGGCGCTCGTGGTCATGGTGATCGCCACGGTCTTCTTCATCACCGTCGGCGCCCGGCTGCGCAGCGACCTCGACAACCGGGTGATGCGGCGCGCCGAGCTGGTCGACAACGCCTTCAGCCGGCTGCCTCCGGCGGCGCTGCTGGCGCCGGTGCGGCGCAACACCACCGTGGGCGGTCGCCCCGACTCGGGGGCGATGTTCACCCTCGGCCACGTGGTCCAGGGGGGCGGACAGGTCGACCTGACCGACGACGCGCCTCCCGGCGTCCACGTGCCCGCCGCGGCGTGGGTCGGCGCCCCCCGGCCGACTCCCACGGTGGTCACCCTCTCGGCGAACGGCGTCGAGTACAGCGTCGCCCTGCTGCGGCTGCCCGCGCCGGCGAGCGTCGCCCCCGCCGGCCGGCCGGTGGCGATCGACGCCATCGCCGTCGGCGCCTCCCTCGAGGACGTCGAGACCACGCTGCGCTCGCTGGTGCAGGTGGTGCTCATCGCGGGCGTGGCCGGCCTGCTGGTCAGCGGCCTCGGCGCCTGGCTCGCCGCCGGCCGCGGCCTCCGGCCCATCACCGTGCTGTCCCGGGCGATGGAGACGGTCGGACGGGGGGGCGACCTGAGCCGCCGCGTCCCGGTGCGCGCCGAGCACGACGAGGTGGCGGACCTCACCACCGCGTTCAACCACTCGCTCGACCGGGTCGAGGCCGCCTACCACGAGCTGGAGCGGCTGCTCGAGCAGCAGCAGCGCTTCGTCGCCGACGCCTCCCACGAGCTGCGCACCCCGCTGACCACGATCCGCACCGACATCGAGGTGATGCGCCGTCATCCGGGCCTGCCCGCGGCCGACCGCGACCGCGTCCTCGACAACGCCCTCGCCGAGCTGCGCCGCCTCTCCCAGCTGGTCGCCGACCTGCTCACCCTCGCCTCCGCCGACGCCCGCTCCGCGATGGTCCCGTCCGCTGTGAACTGGGACGAGGTGGTGCGGAGCGCCGCCGACGAGGCCCGGCGGATCTGCGATCCCCGCCCGGTGTCGCTCTCGCTCGAGGGCACCCTCGGCGCCGGGGTGGCCGACCAGGACGCGCTCCAGCGCACCTTCGTCGCCCTGTTCGAGAACATCGCCCACCACACCCCGATCCACTCCCACGTCTGGGTCAGCGCCCGGAACGGCGCCAACGGCGCCGGCCTGCCCATCGAGGTGCGGGTGGAGGATGATGGGCCGGGGGTGAGCCGCGAGAACGCGGGCCACGTCTTCGACCGCTTCTTCCAGGCCGACCCGTCGCGCCACAGCATGGGCACCGGTCTGGGGCTGGCGATCGCTCGCAGCCTGGTCGAGGCGCACGGCGGTCACATCAGCGCCGGACGCAGCCGCCACGGCGGGCTCGAGCTGGTGCTGTCGCTGCCCCGGGCCGTCCCCGACGGTGCCGGCGAGTCCAACGGAGCCGAGCCATGACCCCTGACGAGATCCTCGCCCACCCCCCGGTGCTGCTCCCGCAGACGATGCGTGAGCGCTATTTCGAGACCGGCTACCTGCTGGTCGAGCGGGTGATCCCCGACGGCCTGATCGAGCAGCTGCGCGCCGCCACCGAGGAGATGGTCGACCGCAGCCGGGCGCTGACCCGTTCCGACGCGATCTTCGACCTCGAGCCCGGCCACACCGCCGCCAGCCCGCGGCTGCGCCGCCTGACCAGCCCGGTCGAGCACCACCCGCTGTACTGGGAGCTCGCCTCCACCGCCCCGCTCGCCGACCTGGTCGCCGACCTGGTCGGCCCCGACGTCCGCTTCCACCACTCCAAGCTCAACTTCAAGTGGGCGGCCGGGGGCGAGGAGGTGAAGTGGCATCAGGACATCTCGTACTGGCCGCACACCAACTACAGCCCGCTGACCGTCGGCGTCTACCTCCATGACTGCGGCCCCGAGCAGGGTCCGCTCGGGGTGGTCCCCGGCAGCCACCTCGGCGAGCTCTTCAGCCAGTACAACGAGCGCGGCGAGTGGGTCGGCTGCCTCGCCGCCGAGGATGTCGCCCGGGTGCCGGTCGACACCGCCGAGTACCTCACCGGCCCGGCGGGCTCGGTCACCGTCCACAACTGTCGCGCCGTCCACGGCTCGCGTCCCAACCTCTCCGACCTGGGACGGCCGCTGCTGCTCAATGTCCTCTCCTCCGCCGACGCCTTCCCCTACACCGCCAACCCGCTGCCCAGCCGGTACGCCGGGCGCATCGTCCGGGGCAGCGCGCCGCGCTGGGCGCACCACGACCCCCGGCCCTGCCTGGTGCCGCCGGACTGGTCGGGCGGCTACACGTCGCTCTTCGCCCTGCAGCAGGAGGAGAGCTGGGACGGCGAGCAGCTCGAGGGGGTCTCCCGTCAGACCCGCACCAACCGCGGGCCGAGGTCCTGACTCCAGGTCGACGGCGTGCGACAACCGCGCCGGCGTGGGGCTTGTGCGGGCGGCCCATGGTGACGGTCGGACTGACCCGCCACCCTCAGCCGCCCGGCCCTCCCACGAAGGGGATGCTCGGCCGGCAGCCGGCGCTGATCCAGAGGAAGATCCCCAGCGCTGCACCCACGGCGAGGCCAAGCCATACGTTCTTCTTGGTGAGCAGCATGCCCGCGAGCGCCCCGCCGAGGGCGAACGTGACCGCGGCGATGTTCAGGTTGAAGTTGAACGTCCGGGTCAGCGCCGGGAGGAGCGCCAGCAGCGGGTGCGCGACAGCAGCGGACATCGGTACCCCCTGGAACATGGACAGAGGACGTGGGGTCGTGCAGGATGATGGCACGCCCGACCGCGTCTGTGAACCACGCGGGGGACGGGAAGGACGTGCCGGCGCAAGAGGGACTGGCGATGAGGGCCAGAGTGGTCACCTGGGCCGACCGGGGCAGTGACGCCGCCAAGCTCGAGCCCGGCCAGGGCTTCTACGTCTCCGTCAACGACGGCGACGACCACGGGCTGCTCGTCGGACCCTTCGACCGCCTCGAGGAGGCGCTCGGGATGCTCGAGCGCGCCCAGACCGTCGCCGAGGCGGTCGACCGCCGCGCGGGCACCTTCACCTACGGGGTGTGCCGTGCCCCCACCCGCGATCCCGGCCTGCTCAACGACAGGCTCGGGGTCGAGGTGCCGCCCGCGGGGTGAGGGGCCGGGGGGAGTGGCTCCCCCTCCCCCGCGTGCCCGTTGTGGCCGTTGAGGCCGTCGCGGGAGGGCACCCGGGTGCCGCCGGGGTCCGCCTGGCACTCGGACACCTCGAGGCTGTGGTTCCAACCGGCGGCGGTGCGGTGCACCGCCACCTCGATGCGGCAGACCCGGCAGCGGGCGAAGAACCCGTACCCCGCCGAGTTGCAGCGGCGGACGAAGCCCCCGAGGGTGTGTCCCCCGGTGCGCGCCTCGACGGTCGCCTCCTCGATGCTCTCGATCGCGGTCCGCTGCGATGGCCCGCGACCGCCGTTCGGCGGCTCGGTCATGGCTTCGGGGTCGCTGTCGGTGTGGCCGCGGCCACCGGGAGCACCTTGAAGCTGGCCAGCACGGCGTCGTAGGTCTTCGCCAGCGCCTTCAGCTGAGTCTCCGGCAGCGCCTGGAAGACCAGGGTGATCAGCCGGTTCGCCTGGAAGAGAAACACGTGAATGTGCACGCCGATCTGCCCTGAGGGGTCCTTGAAGGTGTAGACGTACTGATAGCCGGGGAGCCCGGCGACGGTGATCTGCGACTCCTGCACGATGTTGATGGGCTGCCCCGAGAGCAGCGCATCGCTGATCTTCTTCATCGCCTGCAGGTCACCCGGCCCGAAGCTCGCCGGCAGCGGCGAGATGACCCGCACCTGCACGAAGTCGTGGTCGTCGGGACCCACCAGGTAGTTCACCTTGGGGTCCGCCGGCTGGTACGCGTGCCAGGTGCTGGGATAGTCGATCTGAAATCCCGCGTCGTGGTCGATGTGACGGGTCAGCCCCGCCGCCGTTGCCGACGCCGAGGAGCTGCTCGTGGCCGGGGTCCCCGACCCTCCGCACCCTGCGAGCAGGATGCAGAGGGCGAGGCCCCCGGCCGCGGCGATCCGCACGAGCGTATCAGCCCTCCGCGTGGCTAGCAGCTGCTGCCAGGCAGGATGGTGACCGCCTTGCACAGGTTGTTGGTCTTCGTCGAGATGCTGTGGAGATGGTCGTTGATGGGCACCGCCGCGGTGCCGATGTTGGCCGCATCCCCATGGATGCCGCCCGCGGCGGTGATCAGGTCGATCACCTTGGTGATCACCTGCGCGAGCCCGGCATCGTCGGCGATCAGGGCGACGGCGACGCGGTGGGCGTACTGGTCGGCGAGGGTCAGGTTGCCCTCGATGTGGCCGAGCAGCTGGTTGGTGCTGCTCAGGTTGCTGTCGGCGACGCCGAGGCCGTTCTGGGTGGTGCCCAGGCCGCTGTTGATCTGGTCGAGCTGGCCCTTGACCGGCTTGACGTCGTTGTCGATGGCCGTCAGCGAGTTGGTGATCGAGTCGACCAGGCCGGGGAGGGTCTTGGCGCTGGCGTCGATCCCGCCGGCCGAGCTGGCCGTGCTCCCCAGGTTGTCGTTGATGCGCACCAGGGTGTTTCCGATGATCACCAGGAACAGGATCAGGGCGCCCAGGAACGCGATCCCCTCGAAGACCGCGAAGCCGTGGACCAGCTTGCGCTCACCGGGCTTCACTTGCAGGCCCCTCCCGTGCCGAGCTTGCAGTCGATCGAGCCGGCGTGGCCGTTGATGGACGGAAGCTCTCCGGTCACCAGCAGCGACGCGGTGTCGCCCTTGACACCGGCCAGCACCGCGAGGATCGAGTTCGCCAGCCCGACCGTGGTCGGGATCCGGGACTCGATGGACTCGGCGGGAAGCGCGATGTTCAGGACGTGCGGGGCGATCGAGGCCACGGTGGCGTCGATGCCCGAGGCGTGGGAGCGGATGCTCCCGGTGTTGCTGTCGATCTGGCCCACCGTCGACTGGATGTCGCCGACGCTGGAGAGGATCTTGGAGGCCTGCCCGCTGAGCGGATCGGCCGCCGACTTGATCCCCGCCGCCGACTTGTCGACGCTGGTGAGCACCCCGATGGTGTCGGTGTGCAGCTTGATGTCACCCACCGACTGGGTGATCGGGGTCACGTTGGCGTCGATCCGGTTGGCCAGGACCAGGGTCTCGATGAGCATCCCCGCCGCGGTGGCGGTGACCGCCAGCCCGGTGGCCAGCGGCATCACCCAGTAGGCCAGGATCAGCGGACGCGCGCGGAGCGTCTGGGGGTCGTTGGTCGCGTATCTCGATGCCATATCAGGGGCACGCCGTCTTCGAGCTGGTCAGCGGCGCGTTCGAGGTCTTCTTGCACGCGCTGGACAGATGCCCGTTGGTGCTGATCAGCAGACCCGAGATCGTCGCCAGGTCGTTCTCCACCGGCTGGAGGATGCCCAGCGCCTGGGCGGCCTCGCTCTGGATGGTGCCGACGTTGGGATTGGCGTGGATGAGCGACCGGTCGGTGCTCGCCAGGTTCTTGTCGGCGGGGACCAGGCTGCCCTCGGCGGTCGAGGCCTTGCCGTTGACACTCTTCACGGTGCCGTCGGCGTTGGTGAGGGTCTGCTGGACGTTGGCCAGGATCCCGTTCAGGGTGTCGGCCTGGGAGTGGAGCGGAGCCAGGCTCTGCTCGATGGAGGTCAGCGACTCGTTGACCTTGGTGACCTGGAAGGTGAGCGGGTCGGCGTGACCCTTCACCGACTGGAGGGCGGTGTCGATCGACGCCAGCCGGTCGTTCGCCTCCAGCAGGGCGCTGCCGGTGAGACCGACGCAGATGAGCACCGCGGCGGTCAGCACCGCGTATGCCGCGAGCGAGAGTGTGGTGAGTGCGCCTCGTGTCATCGGATCAGTTCTGGTTGCACTTGCCGGGGCTGCTGCCCGGAGCGCCGATCAGCGTGGCGACGCCGTTCAGGTTGCAGTCGATCGCGTTGGCGTTGGCGTTGATCTGGGTGCCGGTGCCACGGATCGCGCCGGTGTCGGCCTTGATCGAGTTGGCCGTGGTCAGCACCTGGGCCAGCTTGGTGTCGATGTCGCTCACCTTCGAATCGATGGAGGTCGCGGAGCCGACGATGGAGGCGGCGCTGCGATCGATCGAGGACGCGGTGTTGGCGATCTGGCCGGCGACACTGTCGATCGAGCCGGCGGTGCCGTTGATCGAGCTGGCCAGGCCGGAGATGCCCTGGGCGGTGCCCAGGGTCTGGTTCAGCTGCCCGCTGAGCGGCTGGACATCCGAGAGGATCGAGCTCGCCACCTGGTTGGTCTTGGTGAGCTGCAGGACCGCGGCCGTGCTCTCGTTGATGGTCCCGCCGAGCTGCTTGATGTCCGCAGCCTTGTCATTGATGGAGTTGGCCGCGATCAGCACGCGCGCCAGCAGGAAGACCACGGCCACCACGCAGACGATCACACCGAGAAGGCCGAAAAGCCACACGGTGTACGTCTTCGCCGAGAGTGAGTAGGGCCGGTACTGCATCGGTTCTCCTCGCCTGATTGGGTTGTGGGAACGTCGGGCCTCAGCCCATGGTGCCGTCGGCGTAACCGTCGAAGACGGCCTTGCCGGTGGCGAGGTGCGCCAGGATGGCGCGCATCTCCTTGGCCAGCGCCGCCAGGCCGTCGTTGATGGCCAGCAGCGTCGGGGGAACCGGGTCGGTGTTGCTCGCCACCTTGCCGAGGCTCTCCCCGATCGACGCGAGGTGGCTTGCGGGGCCGCCTCCCACCCTGGCGAGAACCGCGTTCACGATGGTCAGCGAGACCACCAGCGCGAGGGCGATGACCCCGAACAGGATCCCGGTGAGATAGCCGAGGGTGGAGGCGTCGAGAGCCGCGAGCATCAGCGTCGCGCCCCCTGGGTCTGGCCGAGGTGCCGGGTCAGCACCTTCTCCAGGACCACGCCGTGCGCCTCGACGGTGCGCGCGACCTCGAGCAGCTCGCCGGCGACCCGGAGGGTCTCGGCCAGCTGCGCGGCGGGCTCGCTGTTGGCCCGGATCTGGGCCGCGGCCGCGGCCGCGGCCGCCGCGTGCCTGTTGATCTTCAGGGCCACCGCGATCAGCCGCGCCAGCAGGACCAGCAGCACCGGCACGATCAGCACCGTCACCACCAGCAGGAAGATCGCCCAGGCGTTCAGGAACGCGTCACTGGGGACGAAGGCCAGCAATCCCATGTCCTCTACTCCTGCGCCTGCACGAACGTGATCAGATGACCGTCGATCGACTGGAGGCCGGCACCGATGGTGCGCAGCTCCTTGTTGACCTCGGGAATCGCGTTGAGGATCGCCGTCTCGGCCACGATCGCCTTGAGTGCGCCGACGATCTTCTCGAGGTCACTCCCCTGGCGGGCGCCGAAGCCGCGCAGCACCCGGGTGATCGCGATCACGTAGCCCGCGACCACCAGCAGCAGTGCGAGCGCCGCCACCATGGTCAGGCCCAGCATCAGCTCCGGCACAACCCAAGCCCTCCTGTCCGCCTCGTCCTGATCCGAACCCCGGTGCTCACCTGCTCCAGGTGCCCAGGCTCGGGGTGACCTTGTCCCGCGGGCTGACGCACGTGGGGCAGTGCTTGCAGACCTTGCCGTGACCGGCGATCGCCGCGCACACCTCGTTGATGTGCAGCGCGGTCGTCCGGATCGGCACCACCGCGCCGTACACGCTCACCAGCAGCCGCAGCCGGGTGGTGTTGTCGAGGATCTTGGCGCCGGCGCCGAGGATCGTCGAGACGTTCCCGCCGATGTTCCTGGCGATGACCAGGATGTTGGTGAGCAGCCCTGCGGCCACGATCACCACCACGAAGGCGACCGCCACGGCGATCCACCAGAGGGTGTACACCTCGACATCGCTGACCGCGAGCATCGTCACCTCCCTCCTCCCGGGCCCGCGGCCGCGGTCGCCAGGATGGCGGCCCCGCCTGCCTCGATGCCCCGGACCGTGTTGAGAAGATCCACACCCACCGCCACCGTGGTCTCCACGGCTGCCAGCGGGGTGGTGTTCTCGAGGATCCGTAGCGCCGTCACGATCACCGTGTCGGCGTATTCGTCGATGGTCAACGCGCTCTTGGTGATGCCCCAGATCAGCCAGACCACGACGATGACCGCCATGGCCGATCCGAGCACACATGCCACCCACACGCTGAACACCGTGGTGTCACTGAACTCTGCGAGCACCCGTCACCTCCTCCACTTCCCTGGATCGGCCGGACGTTACCAATCGGGTTGGTAGGTGCCAATAGGAGCTAGCCAGGTATACCCATAACGCCTCTAGTGGCATGCCACGGACGGCCGGGGGTGGCGGGGGTCGCCGTCCCGGAGGCGCTCGCGAGACCTCCCCCGTCGGGGGGAGGGCGATCGGGGGAGGCATAGGGTAATCCCCGCGCCGCGGGATCGCCACCCCCTTTTCACACTGTGGTTTACGAGAGGTTGATGGCCGGGTACCACACTGTCGTCATGAGCGAGCTCCACACGCCCGTCCCCCCGGCCGCGCCCGCCCCCGCGGGGTGGCTGCCCCCTCCCCCGTCGGGCTGGTCCGCGGCGCCGCCGGCCGAGACCCCGCGCCCGGCATCCCGCCGCGGCGGCCTCCTCGGGGGACTGCTGGCGCTGCTCCTCGGCGCCGGCAAGTACGGCCTGGTCCTGCTCAAGGTCGGCAAGCTGGGGCCGACGCTGATCTCGATGGTGATCAGCCTGGGGCTGCTGACCCTCACCTTCGGGCCCGCCTTCGGCGCCGGGGTGCTGGCGCTGATCGCGGTCCACGAGTTCGGCCACCTGCTCTTCGCCCGCCACGAGGGCGTGCCCGTGGGCATGCCGATCTTCCTCGGGCCCCTCTGCGCGGTCATCGGCATGCGCCGGCCGCCGGCGAACGCGCGCCAGGAGGCGGTCATCGCCATCGGCGGCCCGGTGGTCGGCACCGCCGGCGCCCTGGTGGTGCTGCTCTGGGGGCTCAGCCTCCCCACCGGCTACCTCCACGGCCTGCTGGTCAGCGTCGCCTACTTCGGCTTCTTCCTCAACCTCTTCAACCTGGTGCCGATGACCCCCCTCGACGGCGGCCGGGTGGCGGGCGCGCTGAGCCGCTGGGCCAACGTGTTCGGCCTCGCCGTGGTCGCCCTCTACGTCGCCGTCTCGCTCGCCGCCGGGTCGCTCAACCCCTTCCTCGTCCTCATCCTCCTGCTCGGCGGCCTGAGCACGATGCAGCGCTTCCGCCAGGCGCGCACCAACCCGGAGTACGCGGTGATGCCGCCGGCCACCCGGCTCTGGATCGGCGCCGCCTACCTCGGGATGCTGCTGGTCACAGCGGTCGGCATGAGCGTCAGCCACGGCCTGCTGCCGGTGAACACGGGGATCTAGGGAGCCCCCCCGGCCCTCTCCCGGAGCCGGGCCGACACGGCGGGGTCGAGCGCGGCGCCGATCGCCGTCCAGGCCATCGCCACCGCGCCGTCGACCACCGCCCGGTCGGCGGCGGCGCGCACGCAGTGGGCGGCGAACTCGGGCTGGTGGTTCGAGGAGGGCAGGGCGTCGATGTCCATCATCGGGTGGATCGAGGGGATCGCCAGGGAGACGTTGGCCATGTCGGTCGAGCCCACCATCCGGTCGGCCGCCCCCCCGGGCTCGGCGAAGCGGCGGCCGAGCTCCTCGGCGCTGCGCCGGTAGAGGCCGGCGAGGTCGGGGTCGAGGCGGAACTCGGAGTAGGGCCGCGGGTCGCCGTGGAAGGTGAGCTCGCAGCCGGTGGCGAGCGCACCCGCCTCGAAGCAGGCGCGCACCCGGGGCTCGAGGTCGGCGAGCTCGGCGAGGGTGGCCGAGCGCGCGTACCACCTCCCCTTCGTATGCGCCGGGACCACGTTGGGGGCGCCCCCGCCGAGGGTGACGATGCCGTGGACCCGGTCGGTGGGGCGCAGGTGCTGGCGGAGCAGGCCGATCGCCACCTGGGCGACGGTCATCGCGTCGGCGGCGTTGATCCCGTCCTCGGGGTGGGCCGAGGCGTGGGCCGCCCTGCCCGTGTACTCGATCCCGAGGTGGGAGACGGCCAGGCAGGGCATCGAATCGCGCTCGTAGGGGAAGGGGTGGATCATCAGGGCGGCGTGGACGCCGTCGAAGACCCCGCGCTCGAGCAGGAGGATCTTGCCGCCGCCGTCCTCCTCGGCGGGAGTGCCGATCACCCGCACCCGCACCCCGATGTCGCCGGCGACCCGGGCCAGCGCCACCCCGGCACCGACCGCGGCGGCGGCGATGATGTTGTGGCCGCAGGCGTGGCCGACCTCGGGGAGGGCGTCGTACTCGGCGCAGACGGCGATGGTCAGGGGGCCGTCCCCGGCCTCGGCGACCAGGGCGGTGGGCAGGTCGCCGGCCCCGATCCGCACGTCGAGGCCGGCGGCGTCGAGCTCCGCGGCCACCCACTCGCAGGCCCGCACCTCCTCGAAGGCCAGCTCGGGGTGGGCGTGGATGCGATGGCTCAGCGCCAGCAGCCGGTCGCGGCTCTCCTCGACGGCGGTTCGCGCCGCCTCTCGCGCATCCATGGGCCACCACCTCTGAGAACGCGAACGGCGGCGGCGGGAGACCCGCCGCCGCCGATGATGCTGCGGTCGGAGTCGTCAGGTCCGCAACAGGCGGGCGCGGCGCAGCCGGGTGTGGACGACGACGACCACGGAGACGTCGAAGGTGAACTCGACGAGGGCGACCGCGATCACCGCCCAGGCGAGCGTCCAGGCCACCACCGGCGCCCCGACGATGGCGCAGAGCGAGGCGAGCACCAGCACGAGGCCGGTGGCCGCCTCCCCGAGGCGGTGCGGCGCCGGGTCCTCGGCGGTGAGCCAGGGACCCGCCAGCCGGGTTGCGGGAAGCACCTGGGCGCTGATCCGGCGTGGCACCGAGAGCGCCGGGTGTGCGGTGGCGGCGAGCAGGGCGACCGCCACCAGGGGCAGCACCAGCTCGAACGCCGGCGAGGAGAGGGAGAGCGCCCAGCCGCCGGCCAGCAGCGCCATCACCAGCACCCGCTGGATCCGCGCCGCGGTGCGGTCGACGGGGGTCACTCCCGCGACCCCGGTCCGGGCCCTCGCCAGCGCCCGGGTCAGCGGGCCGGGCCGTCCCGGGGCCGCTTGACCGACGTAGCGGGGCGCCGCCGGCAACGCCGTGGCCCACGACCAGCTCGGCCGCTCCACCGACACCGGCGGGGGCGGTTCGGCGGCGGCCGCCGGCGATGGTGCGGCGGGCGCGGGAGCCGGATCGGCGGGCGCGGGAGCCGGGTCGGCGGGCGCGGGAGCCGGATCGGCGGCGGGGGCGGCGGCGCCCCAGGACCACGCGGGCGGGCGGGAGGGCGCCTCCTCCGTCACCCGGACGGCGGGCGGCGGGTCGGGCGGCGCGGCCGCGGGCGCCGGGGCCGGGGCCGGTTCGGGCGGAGACGCGGCCGCCGGGGGCGGCGCGGCGGTCGAGCCGTCGCCCCACGCCCACGAGGGCCGCGCCGCCATCTGCAGCCCCCCCTGCTGCGGATCCTCCTCGTGCCTCTGGACACCCATGGTCGACCCCCTCCCGCGGCCCGGTGACATCTGCGCTGATGGGAGCGTGGCCCGCCGGGCAGGCGCCGTCAAGACCCGGCGCTCACCGGCCCTCGTGGCGCATCGCCCACGCCATGTGCGCGCTGTTCCAGGCCGCCGCCGGCGTCCCCTCCCGTCCGATCACGATGAGCCCCCCGCGCCCGCCGACCCGGCGGGCGAGGTGGGCGATGCCCTCCTCGGCGACCGCCGCCGCCACGCCCCCGGCGAGGCGCTCGACGGTCCGGTGGCAGAGGACGGTGCGGATGAAGCCCTCCCCCGCCCCGGTGGCGCAGGCGGCCCCGGCCTCGTCGTCGGCGTAGAACCCGGCGCCCGGCAGCGGCGAGTCGCCGAGGCGCCCGGGACGCTTGCCCGAGATGCCGCCCGTGGAGACGGCGACGGCGACGTGACCGCCGTCGTCCCGGGCGACCGCGCCGACGGTGTCCGCCGGCGGGGTGGCGCCCCGGCGGGCGGCGACGAACACCGCCGGGTCGCAGCGCTCGATCCCGCGCTCGGCGGCGAACCGGGTGGCGCCCTCGCCGACGAGCAGGACGTGGCGGCCGTCCTCCATCACCGCGCGGGCGAGGTCGACGGGGTGGCGGACGTCGCGCACCGCCCCCACCGCGCCGGCGCGGAGGCCGTCGCCGAGCATCACCCCGGCGTCGAGCTCCGCCTCGCCGTCGGCGTTGAGGCAGGCGCCCAGGCCGGCGTTGAGCGCCGGGGCGTCCTCCATCAGCCGGACGGCCGCGATCACCGCCGCCAGCGCGCCGCCGCCGATCGCCCCCCAGCCGGCCTCGAGCGCCGCCTCGACCGCCGCCTGGCTGGCCGCACGCTGGGCCGCGGGACGGTCGCCGGCGCCGCCGTGGACGATGAGCGCGGCCTGCGCCACCGCTCAGCGGCGGCGGGACTCGCCGGCGCGGGCGGAGGGCGCCGCGTCGCGGAGGACGCAGGCGAAGAGGCCGGTGATCGAGTCCGGGTCGGGGAAGCCGGCGAGGTCGGCGACCATCACGAGGTGGCCGCCCCCGGCCGCCTCGCGGCGACGGCGGAAGAGGGTCAGCGCCTCGTCGTCCGCCGGCTTCTCGGTGAGCCCGAAGACCGCACCGTCGCAGATCAGGGTGAGGATCTCCTTCTGCTCGCGGCGGGCCAGACCGACGCCCACCACCTTCGCCTCCGCCAGCCGCTTCGCGATCGGCCCCGCCGAGGCCGCGGCGACGCCGAGGATCACCGCCGGCAGCCCGGCCTCGCCGCCCATGCTCTCCGGCGAGGCCCCGTGCCACACCGCGGTGGCGCTGAGGGCGTCGACCGCGCTCGCCGGCACCGAGCCGAACCCGATCACGGCACCGTCGGGAAGCAGGTCGGCGACCATCTCGCCGGCGACGACCCGGAGTTCGGAGGGCGCCGGCTCGGCCGCCGCCGCCGCGCCCACCGCGTAGCGGCCGCGCCGGCCGTCGGGCAGGGTGGTCTCGCCCCGGGTGGGCTCGCCGGTCGCGGCGTCCGCCTCGAGGTGGGCGCGGACCGCGGCGAGCGCCAGCGCCAGCACCCGGCTGCGGCCACGGTCGATCTCGCCGGGCTGGTCGCCGTCGAAGGTGAGCATGCAGGGGAGCAGCTTCTCCTTCTCGGGCCACCCGTGGCGGCGGGCGCGGTCGACGTCGGGCGGGATGGCCTCGGCGTCGAGGAGCAGCGCGCAGCTGCCCGCGGGCGGGCCCTCGGCGCCGCCCAGCTGGGCCGGGCCCGCCGCCTGCGGGGTGAGCAGCAGGCCGGGACGGGTGTCGCCGCTGCCGAGCACGGTGGCCAGCCAGTTCGCCTTCTCCGAGCCGACCTTCAGCTCGAGGCCGAGGGGCGCGTCCTCGGCCTGCCGCTCCCAGGGACGGGCGGCGGCGAAGGCGAGCGCCTCGGTGTAGAGGAGGTGGCGGTCGTCGGCAGCGGGGGGCAGGGCGACCGGAGCCCGGCCACCGAGGTGGGCGACGTGGGCGTCGAAGACATCCTCGGCCTCGTCGTCGAGGGGCTGCTCGACGACCTCGACCTTGTCGGTGAGCTCGAAGAGGCCGAGCTGGCGGCGGACCCGGTCGGCGAGCGCGGGCGCGCACAGCAGCCGCGCGGGCAGCTCCTGGACGGGCATGTCCGGCCGCCCCGAGGCGAGCTGGAGCGTCTGCACCAGGGATCGGTCCTCGTCCTCGGCCA